>CAVEDG010000154.1:0-4851 GCA_963614205.1 bacterium
ATTTTTGGTATACTGTCTGCCACATGAAAGAAAGCCTTTTTCTGACTCTTTCCATTCTCGTCACCGTCGCGGGAGGCCTTGGGCTCTTCCTGCTCGGCATGAAGCACCTCTCGGAGGGCCTGCAGGCGACGGCCGGCGGCGGCCTCCGGAAATTCATGACGCACGCCACGAGCCATCGCCTCGTGGGCGTGGGCACGGGCATCTTCTCCACGATCCTCGTGCAGTCGAGCTCGATCATCACGGTGATGCTCGTGGGGTTCGTCTCCACGGCGCTCATGACGCTGCCGCAGGCGATCAACGTGCTCATTGGCGCGAACATCGGCACCACGGCCACCGTGTGGATCATCGCCTACGCGCCGAATCCGCAGGTGCTGGGCTTCGTGGGTATCGCCATTGGCGGTACCCTCTATTTTTTCTTCCGCGGCGAGCGCATGCACAACCTGGGCCTCACGATCATCGGACTGGGCCTTGTGTTCCTGGGGCTCTACTTCATGTCGAAGGGCGTGGCCCCGATCAAGCAGAACCCCGACTTCGCGAACGTGTTCACCACGATGAGCGCGCAGACGTTCTGGGGCGTGGTGAAGATCGCGGTCGCGGCCACGCTGTTCACGGCGGTGATCCAGAGCTCGGCGGCCACCATCGCGATCGCCATGGCCCTCGCCCAGCAGGGGCTCATCACCTACGACGTGGCCATCGCCGTGCTCTTCGGCGCGAACATCGGCACCACCGCCACGGGCTGGATCGCGGCCATCGGCGGCACGTCGGACGCAAAGCGCACCGCCTTGGCGCACACGCTTTCGAACGCCATCGGCTCCGTCGTCTTCATCCCGTTCTTCTACGTGTTCTTCGTGAAGGTGGGCCCGTGGCTCTACCCGAACTACGCGACGCCCGAAATGATCACCGTGAGCGGCAAGTCCGTGCAGGCCTTCACGCACATGATGGCGCCGATCGCCGTCACCGACACGCTCTTCGCCGTGGCGCGCGGCATTCTCTTCTTCCCGTTCGTGAAGCCGTTCGCGCGCCTGATCGAGCTGATCATCAAGCAGCCCGAAAACGAGAAGCCGCATCTCTCGTGCCTCAGGGTCGGCGTGCAGATGTCCCCCGTGATCGCCTGTGACCAGGCGCTGCAGGAGGTGACGTTCATGCGCGAGAGCAACCTCGAGCTGCTCGACTGCGCGCGCAAGGTCATCGCCAGCGAGTCGGACGAGGCGCTTGAAAACCACATCACGCACCGCGAGGCGATTCTCGACACCGTGCAGAAGGAGGTCACGGACTTCCTCGGCAGCATCATGTCGAAGCGTCTCGGCTGGGACGTGGCGGAGCGCGCGCGCCGGCTGCTGCGCCTCACGGACGAGCTCGAGAGCGTTTCCGATGAGACGGCGGCCGTGCTGAAGGCCATCCGCCGCCTGCGCAAGCAGGGGCAGACGATGTCCGACGTCTCCACGGGCGTGCTCCTTTCCGTGCACGACCGCGTGAACGCCTTCGCCGAGAAGGTCTCGCCCTGGATCCGCTCGCCGCGCCCGACGATCGCGATCGACGACGTGCAGAACGAGGCGCGCGAGATCCACGACTTCATCCGCGAGTGCCGTCTCGCGCAGCTCGGGCGCGTGGGCCCGGAAGACCCCGGCTCCTCCATTCGCGTGCTCGTGGAGCTCGACGTGATCAACGCCTACGAGCGCATGCGCGCCTACTATCTCAACATCGCCGAAACGCTCGCCGGGCGCAAGAGGGCGCCCACCGCGTAAGGCGGACAACTCAGATAAAAGGAAAATCGAAATGCAGAAGAAAGCGGATATCGGTCTCGTGGGGCTCGCCGTGATGGGCGAGAACCTGGTCATGAACATGGAGTCCAAGGGCTTCACCGTGGCGTGCTTCAACCGCACGGTCGAGAAGGTGGACAAGTTCGTGAACGGGCGCGCGAAGGGGAAGAACGTCATCGGCTGCCATTCGCTCGCGGAGCTCGCGGCGAATCTCGCCAAGCCGCGCAAGGTGTTTCTCATGGTCAAGGCCGGCGCGGCCGTGGACGCCACCATCGAGGGCCTGCTCGGCGTGCTCGAGCCCGGCGACGTGATCATCGACGGCGGCAACAGCCACTTCCCGGACACGATCCGGCGCACGCAGTACGTCGAGTCCAAGGGCCTGCTCTACGTGGGCACGGGCGTTTCGGGCGGCGAGGAGGGCGCGCTCAAGGGCCCGTCGCTGATGCCGGGCGGCTCGCCGGCGGCGTGGCCGCTCGTGAAGAACGTGTTCCAGTCCATCTGCGCGAAGGTCGAGGACGGCTCGCCGTGCTGCGACTGGGTGGGCGAGAACGGCGCCGGGCACTTCGTGAAGATGGTGCACAACGGCATCGAGTACGGCGACATGCAGCTCATCTGCGAGTGCTACCACGTGATGCGCGACCTGCTCGGCATGTCCGACGACGAGATGCACGAGGTCTTCAAGGCGTGGAACACGACCGAGCTCGACAGCTACCTGATCGAGATCACGCGCGACATCCTCGCGTTCAAGGACGCGGACGGCGCGCCGCTCGTGGAGAAGATCCGCGACACCGCCGGCCAGAAGGGCACGGGCAAGTGGACGGGCATCGCGGCGCTGGACGAAGGCGTGCCGCTCACGCTCATCGGCGAGGCCGTGTTCGCGCGCTGCCTCTCGGCGATGAAGGACGACCGCGAAGTGGCGGCGAAGGCCTACGCGCGCACGACGCCGCCGTTCACGGGCGACAAGGCCGCGTTCGTGGAGAACCTGCGCCAGGCGCTCTACGCCTCGAAGATCATCTCCTACGCGCAGGGCTACACGCTCATGCGCACGGCGGCGAAGACGTACAACTGGAACCTCAACTATGGCGGCATCGCGCTCATGTGGCGCGGCGGTTGCATCATCCGGTCCGTCTTCCTCGGCAAGATCAAGGAGGCGTACGACCACGATCCGAACCTCTCGAACCTGCTGCTCGACCCGTACTTCAAGGCCACGATCGAGCGCCTCGTGCCGGCGTGGCGCCAGGTGGTCGCCGCGGCCGCGCTGCACGGCATCCCCGCGCCGGCGATGTCGAGCGCGCTCGCCTACTTCGACGGCTACACCACGGCGCGTCTGCCCGCGAACCTGCTGCAGGCGCAGCGCGACTACTTCGGCGCGCACACCTACGAACGCCTCGACGCGCCGCGCGGCGAGTTCTTCCACACGAACTGGACGGGCCATGGCGGCAGCACGTCCGCCGCCACGTACAATGCCTGACATCCGCATTGTCGCGCTGGATCTGGACGGGACGCTGCTGGATTCCGGCAAGCGTCTCTCCGAGGGCAACCGCGCCGCGCTCGCGCGCGCGGCCGCCCGCGGCGTCCACATCGTGCCCACCACGGGCCGCTTCTTCGGCATGATGCCGGCGGCCGTGCGCGAGCTGCCGTTCGTGCGCTACGCGATCACCGTCAACGGCGCGCAGGTCTACGACCGCGCGACCGACACGGCGCTCGCCCGCGCGGAGATTCCGCTCGAGATGGCGCGCGAGGTGATGCGCCTGCTCGACGGCTACGACGTGATCTACGACTGCTACCGCGCCAACTGGGGCTGGATGGGCGAGGCCTTCAAGGCCAAGGCGGCGGACTACGCCACCGACGAGCACTATCTCGCCATGATCCGCGACTTCCGCAGGCCCGTGCCCGAGCTGCGGGCGCATCTCGCCGCCACGGCCGAGGAGGGCGACGTGCAGAAGATCATGCTCTTCACGCGGCGCGACGGCGCGCGCGACGCCACGCGCGAAATCGCCGAGGCGGTGCGCGCGCGCTTCCCGCGCCTCGCCGTGACGTCCACCACGTGGAACAACCTCGAGATCAACATCGAGACGGCGAACAAGGGCGCGGCGCTCGCGCAGTTCGCCGCGCATCTCGGCCTCTCGCGCGAGAACTGCATGGCGCTCGGCGACGGCCTCAACGACCTTTCGATGATCCGCGCCGCCGGCGTGGGCGTGGCGATGGCCAACGCGCATCCCGACGTGCGTGCCGCCGCCACCTACGTCTCCGCCTCGAACGACGACGACGGCGTCGCCCGCGCCCTCGAGCACTACGGGCTGTGAGCCGAGGCGTGGCTGCGTTGGGGAACATCGATTTCGTCTCGCTCGACTTCGAGACGACGGGCGTCGTGAAGGGGTGGCCCAGCGAGCCGTGGCAGCTGGGCGTCGTCGCCTGCGGGGCGTCCGACCGGGTCGTGTTGTGGGAGACCTGGTTCCGCGTGGCGCGGGAGAGGCCGTTCTCGCCGCGCGCGCCCGGCCGGTGGGCCGAACTCCGCGAGACGCTGGCCGGTGCGCCCACGTTCGAGGAACTCTGGCCGGAGCTCTCCGCGCGCCTGGTGGGCGTGCCTCTGGTCGCGCACAATGCCGCCACGGAGCGGACGCTTCTCACGAAGCGCGCGCCGCTGACGCCCTTCGGACCCTGGATCGACACGTTGAAGCTGGTGCGCCGCCTCTGGCCGCGGCTCGCCTCCTACGCGCTGGGAGACCTCATCGCCGCGTTCGGGCTTCACGCGCAGGTGGAGGCGCTCTGCCCCGGCCGCACCTGGCACGACGCGCTCTACGACGCCTGTGCCGGCGCCGTCCTGTGCCGCCACGTCATGCGCGCGCTCGACGCGCCCGACATCGCGACCCTCCGCCGCTATCTGTAGCCTTTCCTGTTGTGCAGGGCGAGGCGGAAATGGTATACTTTCCTCGATGCTTTCGCTTGACGTCATCATCCTTGCCAAAAACGAGGCGCGCCACATCGCGCGCTGCCTCGACCGCCTCGCGCCGCTCGAGCCGCGCAGGGTCTTTATCGTGGACTGCTTCTCGACGGACGACACGAAGACCCTCGCCGAGGCGCGCGGCGC
>CAVEDG010000155.1:0-4830 GCA_963614205.1 bacterium
CGCAGCGGCCTGCGCCGCGCCCGCCACGAACGCGGCAACCGCCGCCATCAGAATCGTCTTGATTTTCATAGACGCATATTATACCATGAATACGCGCATTATCGAACCATCTCGCATTATCGAACTGTAATGGGCACGGCCGCCGCCGCGCCCTTCGTTGCTCAGAACAGCAGCAGGGCATTGGGGTTGCGCTTGATGGTGGCGAGGAACTGGCGGGCGCGGGGCGCGATGTCGACGCGGCGCGACTGCGTAAGCGGCTCGAAGACGCGGATGGCGTCGGCGGGCCGCTTCGCGTTGCAGTAGCACGCGCCGAGGCGCAGCTGCGCGTCCTCGGGCGAGTAGAAGCGCCCGGGCGCCCGGATGGAGTCCTCGAAGAAGGAGATGGCCTCCTTCCAGCGGCGCTGGCGCATGGCCGTCATGCCGAGCGCCTCGAGCGCCATGCCCTTGCGGTCGAGCGCGTGGTCGCAGGCGAACTTCGCGCAGAGGGCGCGGATCTCGCCGTAGTCCGAGGAGAGTCCGCGCAGGGCGAGGGTGTAGGCGAGCTGCGCGGCGGTGTCGTCGCGCGGCCTCAGCGCCTGGCTGCGGCGGTAGAGCTCGATGCCGCGGTCGATGTGGCCGAAGCGCGCGCACTCCTCGCTCGCCACGTGCGCGAGGGCGCGGCCGTGGTCGGGATCCTGCGCGAGCGTGCGCGAGAAGGCCGTGTAGTCGTTGCGGTAGGAGGCCATGTAGACGGCCGAGACGGGCACGACGCACAGCACGGCCAGCAGCAGCGGAAGCCCGGCGACCACGAAGCGCGGCGGCCGCGCGCGGGTGGCGAAAAACATCTGCAGCGCAAGCACGAGGGCGATGGAGGGCAGATAGAAGAACCGGTCGGCGCGGGCCGCCTCGCCGAAACTGCCGAAGACGCCGAGCGTGGGCGCCAGGGCGGCCAGGCCGAAGAGCGCGAGCAGAAGCCCGGGATCCGCGCGCGCAAACGCGCCAAGGCCAACGCCCCGCGCGCGCCGGCGCCACGCGAAGACCACATACGCCGCCCCCGCGGCGAGGGCGACGGCGAACGTGGCGAGACCGCGCGCGCCATCCAGCGGGAACGCGCCCGGCGTGGCGCGGTAGTCGAGGTGAAGCCCCGCGGGCACGACCGCCTGGAAGAGGTCGAGCCCCACCGTGACGGCGGCGTTCAGGAGCCGCCACGGAAACGACGCCGTGTAGAGGGCGAGCTCGGGCAGACCTTCGGGATGCGTCTGCGAATAGACGGCGACCGCGCCCGTGGCGACGGCGCACGCGAGAAGCGCGGCGTAGACGACGCCCTCGCGCCGGCGCAACGCGGCCTGCGGCGCGGCGAGCCCCCGCGCGGCGAAGGCGAGAAAGGGGAAGCACATCGCCGTGGGCTTGCTCAGGCACGCAAGCGCACAGCAGAGCACCGTGCCGAACGCGCGGAGACGCCCGCCGGGACGCAGCCAGCAGAGAAGCCCCGCCAGCGTGAAGCCCGTGCAGAGCAGTTCCTTGCGCCCGGCGATCCAGGCCACCGCCTCGACGCGCTGGGGATGCAGCGCCCAGAGCGCGGCCAGCAGGGCGGCGACGACGGCCGCGCCGCGGCGGGGCGGCGCGTCGTCGCGGCGCGCGAGCGCCACGAGCAGCGCGTAGAGAAGCGCCGCGTTGAGCGCGTGGAGCGCCGCGTTGACGAGGTGGTGCGGACCCATGCCCGGGCCGAAGAGCGTAATGTCGGCCATGTAGCTGGCGTAGGTGACCGGCATCCAGATCGCGGCGTGGCGCAGGTTCGTGAACGCCTCCACGAGGTTCGCAACCGAAAGGCCGTCCTTCACGAAGGCACAGCGAAACGTGTAGTCGTGGTCGTCGAGGCGCAGGAACTCGAACGACCCCGTGGGCGCGTAGAACAGCGCGACGGCGGCGAACAGGAGAACGAGGACAAGGGCGTGCGTCTTCTTCATGGCGGAATGGCGTCTAGATTTTCCCCTCGCACCAGGCGTCGACGAGGCGGCGGGCGAGGGAGACCCGCTTGGGCAGCAGCGGCAGGTTGTCGCGGCGGAACCAGCCGCTTTCCACGACCTCCTCGCCGTCGGGCGTGGGCTCGCCCGCGGCCCAGTCCGCCACGAAGCCGATCATCACGTTCGACGGAAACGGCCACGTCTGCGAGCCGAAGTAGCGGATGTCGCCGACTTCGAGGGACGCCTCCTCGCGGATCTCGCGCCGCACGGCCTCCTCGAGGTTTTCGGCGGGATCGAGGAAACCGGCCACGAGGCTCCAGTGCGGCAGCTTGTAGTGCGTGTTGCGCTGCAGCAGGATCGCGTCGCCCTTCTTCACGAGCACGATCACGGCCGGCGTGATCTGCGGATAGGCGAGCAGACCGCAGCGCGGACAGCGCATCGCGCGTTCCGCCGGATCGGGGTGGCGCGCGAGCGGCGCGCCGCAGCGGCCGCAGAAGCGGTTCGTCTCGGCCCAGTAGTCGAGCTCGCTCGTACGCGCGGCGGCGAGCCAGTCGCCGAGCGGCATCTTCTCGAAGAGTTCGCGCAGATTCTCCATGACGTCGGATGTCCCTCACTTCATCGACGGCAGCACAATGCCGCGCAGAATGACCTTCTGGCACACGAGGAAGACGACGGCGGTGGGGATCGACACGAGCACGAAGCCCGCCATCACGCACCAGGGCTGGCCGCCCATCTGCTGGCTCATCTGGTACATCCACACGGCAAGCGTCCAGTTGGACTCCTCCTGGCACACGAGGAAGGCCCACTCCCAGGAGTTGTAGGCGGCCACGAAGCTGTTGAGGGCGTTCACGGCGAGAATGGGCGTGGTCATGGGCAGGGTGATCTTGCGGAAGACCGTCCACTCGGAAGCGCCGTCGATGGCGGCGGCCTCGTAGAGCTCGCGCGGCAGGGCGTCGAAGAAGCCCTTGAGAATGAAGATGCCCATGCCGCTGGCGACGGTGGGCAGCACGAGCGCGGCGAGCGTGTTGAGCAGCCCGAGGTCGCGCACGAGCAGGAAGCCCGGAATCGCCGTCACGGCGGCGGGGAACGCCATTGTGGCGAGCAGGAAGAGGAGGATCTTCTCCGTGCCGCGCATGCGGAAGCGCGAGAGCGCGTAGGCGGCGAGCGGATTGACGGTGAGGTGGGCGAGCACGGAGAGGATCACGAGCAGCAGCGTGTTCGTGAAGGCGCGGCCGCGCTGGAAGAGATACTGCCCCACAAGGCGGTAGTTCGCCACGCAGCTGCGCAGGAAGTCGCGTCGGCCGTGCTCGAGGAACTGCACGGCGAGCGCGGCGCGCAAATCTTCGGCGTTGGGCCGGAACGGCAGCGTGCGGCACACGTAGTCGCCGTCGGCGCGCATGCGCTGGCGATAGGAATCCTTGAACGCAAGCCACATCTCGTACTTGGGATCGACGCGGGGCGGCCGCCACGAGGCGTGGCCAAGGGGAATCTTCGACTCGGCGGTGAAGGAGACGTCGAAGAAACTGCGGTAGCGCACGGGCCAGGTGCGGTTGATTTCGGCGAGCGTGGTCTGCGAGGCGACGAACGGCGCCACGTCGCGCGGGTCGTAGGCGCACGTGGTGCGGTCGAGATCCCAGGCGAGCGTGGCGTCGCGGAAGCGCGCGGCCTTGGCCTTCCAGTCGAGGTAGACGGTCTCGTTCGTGCGGGCGGGGTCGAGGTGGCGGCGCGCGAAGTCCGCCACGCCCGCGCGGTCGCGCGCCACGGCGATCCAGCTGCCCCACGCCGCGGGCGCGTCGGGGTAGACCTCGCGCGGGAAGCGCGGGAAGTAGGTGGCGAGCGACCGCATGAAGCGGTCGTCGCGATCCCAGAAGGCGCGCAGCACGGGCGCGTGGCGATGGTAGTCGTAGGGCCCCGACACGCTCGCCGAGAGCATCACGGCGAACGGATAGACCATCGTCACGCCGCCGAGCGCAAGCAGGCCGTAGACGAGCCCGAGGAAGAGCCGCCCCTTCAGCGTGCCGCGTTCACTTGCGAGCAGGACGCCCATAAGACCGTGCGCTACGCCCGCGCCTAGCGCGCCAGCTTCGCGTTGATGCCGGCGGCGGCGCGGCGGCCTTCGCCCATGGCGAGAATCACCGTGGCGGCGCCGAGCACGATGTCGCCACCCGCGAACACGCCGGGGATGGAGGTCTCGTTCGTCTCGGGATTGACCACGATGTTGCCGCGCTTGTTGACCTCAAGCCCCTCCGTCGTCGCGGGGATGAGCGGATTGGAGGCGTTGCCCACGGCCACGACCACGGTGTCGACGTCGAGCGTGAACTCGCTGCCCGGAATCGCCACGGGGCTGCGGCGCCCGGAGGCGTCCGGCTCGCCGAGCGCGTACTTGAGGCACTCGAGCCCCGCCACGGCGCCGTTCTCGTCGCCGAGGATGCGCTTCGCGTTTTCGAGCAGGTGGAACTCCACGCCCTCTTCCTTCGCGTGATGCACTTCCTCGCGGCGCGCGGGCATTTCGGCCTCGCTGCGGCGGTAGACGAGGTAGACCTTCTCCGCGCCGAGACGCAGCGCCATGCGCGAGGCGTCCATCGCCACGTTGCCGCCGCCGAGCACGGCGACCTTCTTGCCGTGCCAGTAGGGCGTGTCGGCCTCGCCCTCAAGGTAGGCCTTCATGAGATTCGCGCGCGTGAGGTACTCGTTCGCGGAGAAGACGCCGTTGAGGTTCTCGCCTTCGATGCCCATGAACTTCGGCAGACCCGCGCCCGTGCCGATGAAGACGGCGTCGAAGCCGTCCTGCTCCAGCAGGTCCTTCAGGCGGCGCGTGTGGCCGACCACGTAGTTCGTCTCGACCGTGACGCCGAGCTTCTTCAGTCCGTCGATCTCGTGCTGCACG
>CAVEDG010000156.1:0-4815 GCA_963614205.1 bacterium
CCCTTCGTCTCGCAGCGCCGCACGCTCGCGCCGAGCGCGGCGAGTTCCTTCTCCACGGCCTCGTAGCCGCGGTCGACGGATTCCGCGTTGAGAATCGTGGTCGCGCCCTTCGCGCACAGTGCGGCGAGGATGAGCGCGATGCCCGCGCGGATGTCGGGCGAGGTCACGGTGGAGCCCACCAGCTGCGTGGGACCCGTGACGACGACGCGGTGCGGATCGCACTGCACGATCTTCGCACCCATGCCGATCAGGTGATCCACGAAGTAGAGCCGGCTCTCGAACATCTTCTCGAAGAAGAGGCACGTGCCGCGCGTCTGCGTGGCGAGCACGATGAGAATCGACACGAGGTCGGAGGGGAACATCGGCCAGGGCCCGTCCGCCACGGAGGGGATTGCGTCGCCGAGGTCGTACTGCATGCGCCGGCGGCGGCGCGCGGGCATGCGCAGCGTGCGCGCGGCGGGGTCCACCTGCCACTTCACGCCGAAGCGCGCAAAGGGCTTTTCGAGAATGGCGAACACGTCGGGGTCGATTTCCGTGAGCGTCATCTCGCCGCCCGTGATCGCGGCGGCGGTGAGGTAGCTCGCGCCCTCGATATAGTCGCAGCCCACGCGCGCCTCGGTGCCGTGCAGCGCCTCCACGCCCTCGATCACAAGGCGGTTCGTGCCCGCGCCCGTGATGCGCGCGCCCATGGCGTTGAGCATGGCGCACAGATCCTGCACGTGCGGCTCGCACGCGGCGTTGTAGAGCTCCGTCGTGCCCTTGGCGAGCACGGCCGCCATGAGGATGTTCTCCGTGGCCGTCACGCTCGCCTCGTCGAGCAGGATGCGCGCGCCCGTAAGACCGCGCGCCGTGCAGCGCACGGAGAGGATGCGCCGCCCGGCCTTCACCTTCGCGCCGAGCGCGGCGAAGCCGGCGAAGTGCGTGTCGAGCCGGCGATGGCCGATGCCGTCCCCGCCCGGCGGCGGCAGGGAGACGCCGCCCGCGCGCGCGAGCAGCGGACCCGCGAAGAGCACGCTCGTGCGGATCTGGCGGGCGAGCGCGGGGTCGAGGCGCACCGTCTTCAGGCGCGCGGCCGTGATCGTCACCGTGCGCGCGGCTACGTCGCGCGTCACCTTCGCGCCGAAGCGGCGCGCGCAGTCGAGCATGCGCGCCACGTCCGAAATCTCCGGCATGTTCCGCAGCGTGACGGGCTCGGCCGTGAGCAGCGCCGCCGCGATCATCGGCAGCGCCGCGTTCTTGTTGCCGGGCACGCGGTGCGTGCCCGCCACGGTGCGACGGCCCTCGATCTGGAAGCGGCTCATGCGGGTTCCCCAGCTGCGTGCAGCGCGACCTGCACGGCGTCGAGCAGCGACGCCGCCACAGAACAGCCGGCGGTGGCGAGGCGCTCCGCCGTCTGGTGGCCGCCATCGACGAGAATCGGCGTGGCGCCGAGCGCGCGGCCGACTTCGGCGTCGTGCAGGGTGTCGCCGATGAAGAAGAAGCGCGTGGCGGGCGTGAGGCCGAGCACGGCCAGCAGGTCGCGGCCGCGCGAGAGCTTCGTGGCGCCGTCGAGGTTGTCCACGCCGTAGACGTGCTCGAAGAACGGCTGCAGCCCGGCGGCGGCCGTGTCGCGCAGCAGCAGATCCTGGCGCAGCGCGCTGAGGATGGACTGCCGCGCGCCGTGGTCGCGGGCGTATTCGAGCGCGGCGCGCGCGTCGGCGCGCAGCCCCTGCGGCTCGCGGTGGATGTTGTCGTGGAACTCCGTGCAGATCCGGTCCCACTCCTCGTCGGGGTGCATGCCCACGAGCGTGTAGAACGGGCGCACGGGGAAGCCGAAGTGCGCGCGGTAGAAGTCGCGCGTGACGGGCGCGAGGCGGCGGGCGACGAGCATCGCGTTGAGCGCGCCCACGGCGGCGGCCACGTCGTCGAGCAGCGTGCCGTTCCAATCCCAGACGATCAGCGTTTCAGGTGTGTGTGTGGTCATATCCGAATGGACGGGGGGCGGCGCCCCCCGAACCCCCTGCGGTGGTTAAGTTGTTTCAAGTTCGGCGCAACGCCCTGGCGAGCGTGAGCGCCCAGACCCGCGAGGCGCCGGCGGCGAGGAGAACCTGCGAGCAAATGGAAAGCGTGCGGCCGGAGGTCATCACGTCGTCGAGCAGCAGCACGGTGCGGCCGCGGATCCACGCGGGGCGCGTCACGGCGAAGTCTTCGGGCTTGAGATTCTTCCGGCGCTCCTCCTCCGAGAGGCGCGACTGCTTGGGCGTGTCGCGCACGCGCGCGAACGAGGCGCAGTCGGCCCGGCGGTCGAGGCGCGCGGCGAGGGCCTCCGCGAGCAGGGCGCACTGGTTGTAGCCGCGCTGCCGTTCGCGGTTGGGGTGCAGCGGCACGGGCACGACCACGTCGATCTCGGCGGCGGCCAGCCGCGCGCGCGCGGTGCCTTCGAGCAGGTCGGCGAAGTCGTCGGTCAGCCAGGCGCCGTGGCGAAACTTGAAGGTCTGCACGAGCTGCTCCACGGCGCCTTCGTAGACGAGCGCGCTGCGGGCGCGCTCGAAGGCGGGCCGCTTCGCGCGGCAGGTTTCGCAGACAAAGGCGTGCGTGGTCTCGGCGCTCACGAGCGCACCGCAGATCTCGCACGCGCCGCCGGCCTCGTGGAACGGCAGCGCCGCGAAGCAGCGCGAGCAGATGTGGCGCTCCGCGCGGTCGGAAAGACGCGAACAGGTCGGCACCGCGCACGTGCGCGGCCAGATCCCGTCGGCCAGGACATTCCAGAGGGCGCGGAGCGGCTGCATGGCGGTCAGGACCAGAGACGGGCCGGATAGACGCCCTCGTCCACGAGCTTCCGGATGGAGGCCGTGACGAAGGGACGATCCTCGCGGTAGGTCACGCCAAACCAGGAGGAGTCCGTGGGCAGCACGCTCACGGTGGCGGCGCCTTCGTGAATCATCTCGTCGACGACGAAGGGAATGTACCACTCGGACTTCTCGCGCGTGGCGTTGGCGGCGAGCCAGGCGGGGAAGCGCGCCTCAAGGGCGTCGAAGAGATCGGGCGTAAAGCCCCAGAGATTCATCGACACGCGCGCGTCGCCGGGGAAGTCGCGCAGGGTGGCATTGGGGTCGTCGTCGCGCGCACCGCCGTTGGCGGCCTTCACGAGCTTGAGATGCTCGACGACCTTGGTGAGATGGCCGGCCTCGTCGAGCGAGCAGATGCCGCGCGCCACGCTGCCGTGCTCGGAGAGCGTGCGGTCGAGGCGGTAGCCCACCATCGCGAAGTGCGCGGGCGCGGGGTGCGCGAGGAAGTCCGCCAGACGCGCGAAGGCGTCGCGGCCGTAGAAGTCGTCCGCATTGATCGCGGCGAAGGGTTCGTGCACGAGGTGGCGCGCGGCGCGGATGGCGTGCGCCGTGCCCCAGGGCTTCGCGCGGCCGGCGGGCACGACGTAGGGCGCGGGCAGGTCGGCGATGTCCTGAAAGGCGTAGTCCACGGGCAGCACGTCGGCGTACTTGGAGCCGACCTGGTCGCGGAAGACGGCCTCGATGTCGCGGCGGATGATGAAGACGACCTTGCCAAAGCCGGCGCGGTGGGCGTCATAGACGGAATAGTCGAGGATGGCCTCGCCGGAGGGACCGACGGGATCGACCTGCTTGAGCCCGCCGTAGCGGGACCCCATGCCGGCGGCGAGAACAACGAGTGTGGGCTTGACTTCCATGTGCGCGACTCCTCAAAACACGAAAGACCACCGCGCACGGCGATGGTCTCCGAATGGTTGACCCGCAGGGACTCGAACCCCAACAAGCAGAATCAGAATCTGCAGTGCTGCCATTACACCACGGGTCAGTCGACTCCCCAAATTATACGCGCATCAGGTGGTCCCGTACTTCGAGTCGTCCAGATAGGGGTTCACGAGGGTCTTCCCCGACAGATGGATGGACTGGGAGTCGGTGCCATAGCACTCGAACTCCAGCATCAGCTTGTTCACGTCCTTCGACGGCTCCACGATTTCCTCCACCTCGCCGGTCCACCTGGACTCGAGGGCGATTGAGTCGTAGAGGCCCGAATTCGCCCCTGAGTCCCTGTACATCCACATGGGGAGGGAGTTTCCGCAGATTTCCACCAGGTCGACGCTGCCGATTCCGATGAACTTCCTGTCGACGTAGAGCCGAAGAAGGGTGGTGGACTCCGTCAGATTGTTCGGCAGGGACTCGCCGTTGAAGTTGACCCTGGTTCTGACGTCGTCTGCCAGAACCCTCGTCGTGAGGTCGTCGGTCAGGGTGCCGGCCACCCTGTTGAGGTACTTCGTCAGGGTCGTGGGGACCTGGACGTAGAGGTCGTAGGTGTTGTTCGTGTGGACCTTGTAGATGAACGGTATCGCGTATCCGTCCAGAAGGGCCGTGGCCGTGGACTCCACGTAGACGTAGTCGTAGAAGCCAGTCCCCTCCAGCTCAGGGTTGCGCTGGGCCTTGCCGTAGACCGTGTCGTCGTCGTGGACCGTGGCCGGATTCGAGACCGCGATTGACACCATCCCTGGGTTCTGGCTGCCCTCCAGGACGTATCCGTCCGAGGGGAGGACGTCCGTCGAGGCCTGGATGGAGTCCAGCCGGTGGTCGATGGCCTCCTCGCCCGTGTGGACCTCCCCGTCGGGGACAACGCCCACCACCTGGGTCTGGGCGAACTCCGCGGGGATGTAGTCCATCAGCCTGAAGTCGGGCCCGAACTGGTTGACCTTCGACCTGACCGTCTGGAAGAACTCCGCCTGGGTCCCCTCGTGCATGGACTCCAGATGCTCTGCCAGGACCTGCTCCCTCAGGGCCTTCGCCAACGCCTCCCTGACAGAGTCCATCG
>CAVEDG010000157.1:0-4800 GCA_963614205.1 bacterium
GCACCAAGCACCAAGCACTCAGCACCAAGCACCAAGCACCAAGCACCAAGCACTCGGCGCTCAGGGCAAACGAATTCCCAAAAAACTGGCCAAGGTCTCCGAGCTGCCCTCCTGGTATCCGGTGGCGGAGAAGTACGCGGCGAAGTGCGGCATTTCGCTGCGCACGGACGCGGGCGAGATGGGCGGCGCGCTTGTGCTGCTCGTCGTCTTCGTGGTGCCGTTCATCGCGTTTGTGCGTCTGGGGCTCGTGTTTCTGAACAACTACTGCCTCGCGTGGGCGGCGATGCGCGTGGTGGCGGATCTGCGGGTGGATCTGCTCAGCCATCTGCAGAGGCAGTCGCTGCAGTTCTTCGGGCGCATCGACGTGGGGCAGCTCATGAGCCGCGCGGCGTCCGACCCGGAGCAGATGCGGCAGATTCTCCAGCACGTGCTGCAGGAGCTCGCGCAGGCGCCGTTCGAGATCGCGGTGTCGGTGGGCTACATCGTGTGGTTCGCGCTCGCGAACGAGATGCTGCCCACGCTCGTGATCATCTGCGTGGGCTTCCCGCTCTTCGTTGTGCCCGTGGTGCTGCTCTCGCGGCGGATCCGCAAGTGGGCGAAGCGCGCGCTCAAGCGCTTCAGCGTGGTGGGCAGCCGCATCCACGAGATCCTCACGTGCATCCGCGTGGTGAAGGCGTACGACACGGCGGAGTTCGAGAACGCGAAGTACCGGCGCGTGGTGCACGACCTGCTCAAGGCGACGCTGCGCACGGTGCGCCTCGGGCTGCTCGTGGGGCCGGCCGTGGAGACGGTGGGCATCCTGCTCATCTGCGGGTTCGTGGTGTGGTGCTTCTTCGCGCACGTCACGCTCTCCGCCGTGCTGCCGATGCTCGCGCCGCTGCTCATCATCTACAAGCCGCTCAAGCAGCTTTCGAAGATCCAGGTGCAGATCGAGCAGGGCCGTGCCGCGCTCGCGCGCGTGTTCTCGATCCTCGACGTGCACATGGAGCTGCCCGAGCGCAAGTTCCCCGTGCGCAAGGCCTCCTTCGACGACCGCATCGTGTTCCATGACGTGTCGTTCCACTACGACACCGCCGAGCGCGACGCCGTCGCGCACGCCTCCTTCGAGATTCCGCGCGGCGCCGTGGTGGCGGTGGTGGGCGGCACCGGCAGCGGAAAGTCCACGATGAGCGGCCTGCTCGCGCGCTTCTTCGACCCGCAGGAAGGGCGCATCACGATGGACGGCACGGATCTGCGCGACCTGTGCGTGGCCGACCTGCGCGCGCTCGTGGGCAGCGTGATGCAGGAGACGCTGCTCTTCAACGACACGATCGAGGAGAACATCAAGTACGGCTCGCCCGATGCCACGCACGACCAGGTGGTCGCCGCCGCGAAGATGGCCAACGCCCACGACTTCATCATGTCGCAGCCCGAGGGCTACGCGCGCAACGTCGGCGAGAAGGGCTTTGCGCTCTCCGGCGGCGAACGCCAGCGCATCGCGATCGCCCGCGCCATCCTGCGCAACCCGCCCATCCTCATCCTCGACGAGGCCACCAGCGCACTCGACACCGTGACCGAACGCCTCGTGCAGGACGCCATCAACAACCTCATGAAGGACCGCACCACCTTCGCGATCGCCCACCGCCTCTCCACGATCCGCAACGCCGACCTCATCCTCGTGATGCAGAACGGCCGCATCGTCGAGCGCGGCACCCACGACGAGCTCTTCGCCGCCAACGGCGCCTACCGCAAGCTGTGCGACATGCAGAAGACAGATTAGTGCTTGGTGCTTGGTGCTGAGTGCTTGGTGCTTGGTGCTTGGTGCTGAGTGCTGAGTGCGGGGTGCTGAGTGCGGGGTGAGTGAGATATGATTTTATCGGAGACCTGATTTTATCGGAGGGGGCGACTTCTGTCGCCCCATGAACATGAGCAAGAAGAACGACAAGAAGAACGAGCCACCAAGCCTCTTTGACAACTTTGACCAGTTTGCGCCGGCGCCGAAGCCCGAAGACAAGAAACCTGCGGCGCCGAAGCCCGAAGACAAGACGCCCGCGGAGAAGACGCCCGAAGACAAGACGCCCGCCGACGCCACGCCCGCCGAGACGAAGCCCGCGGCCTCCCTTGTGCCGTCGTTGACGGGGCGCGGGCCGCTGCACGACCTCTACGACTTCAACTTCCGCGAGTATTCCGCCTACGTGATCTGCAACCGCGCGATCCCCGCGGTCGAGGACGGCCTCAAGCCCGTGCAGCGCCGCATCCTGCACGCGCTGTGGGAAAAGGACGACGGCCGCTTCACGAAGGTCGCCAACATCGTGGGCCACACGATGCTCTACCATCCGCACGGCGACGCCTCCATCGGCGACGCCCTCGTGGTGCTCGCCAACAAGCTCTGGGGCAAGGGCAAGGGCTACCTCATCGACGTGCAGGGAAACTTCGGCGACCTTTTCACGGGCATGCCCGCCGCCGCGCCGCGCTACATCGAGTGCCGCCTCTCCGACCTCGCGCGCAACGGCGAGTACAACGCGATCTTCAACCCCAAGACGACCGAGTTCACGCCGAGCTACGACAACCGCAACAAGGAGCCCGTGCTTCTGCCCGCCAAGATCCCGCTGCTGCTCATGCTCGGCGCGGACGGCATCGCCGTGGGCCTTTCCACCGCGATTCTGCCGCACAACTTCACGGAACTGCTCGAGGCCGAGATCGCGCTCATCCAGAAGAAGCCCTTTACGCTCTATCCCGACTTCCAGCTCGGCGGCGTGATGGACGTCTCCGACTACCAGGACGGCCTCGGCAAGGTCAAGGTGCGCGCCGTGATCGAGGCGCGCGACAAGAACAAGCTCGTGATCACCCAGCTGCCCTGGGGCGAGACCACCGACTCCCTCTCCACGTCGATCGAGGAGGCGATCCGGAAGAAGAAGGTCGCCGTGCGCAAGATCCACGACCTCACCTCCAGCGAGGTGCAGATCGAGCTCGAGCTCGCCACCGGCGCCACGCAGGAGAAGGTCAAGAGCGCGCTCTACGCCTTCACCACGTGCGAGAAGTCCATCGCCTCGCGTCCGATCGTGCTCGACGCCGGCCGGCCGCGCGCGATGACCGTCACGCAGATTCTGCAGAAGAACGCGGACCGCCTCATGTTCCTCACCCAGCGCGAGCTGGAGATCCGCCTCGACGAGCTCGACCGTCTCTTCCACGACCGCACGCTCGACCGCATCTTCATCGAGGAGCGCATCTACAAGCGCATCGAGCAGGAGAAGACGATGGAGGGCATCCTCGCGACGGTGAAGGAGGGCTTCAAGCCGTTCCGCGCCGAGCTGCGCCGCGACGTCACGGACGAGGACGTCGAGCGCCTCCTCAAGATCCCGATCCGCCGCATCTCCCAGTTCGACATCGACAAGAACCGCGCCGAGATCGACGGCATCCTCAAGGAGGAGGCCGAGGTCAAGGACAACATCGTGCATCTGCGCGCCTTCGTGGTCAAGTACCTCAAGACCCTCATCCGCCAGTACGGCAAGAAGTACCCGCGCTGCACGAAGATCGTCGATGGCGCGTTCAAGGAAGTGGACGTGCGCGCGATCACCGCGAGCGAGCTCACGATCCGCTACGACAAGGAAAACCACTTCGTGGGCTCCGGCCTGCGCGGCGGCGACGAGCTCTTCAAGTGCTCCTCGCTCGACAAGCTCGTGTTCGTGTGGAAGGACGGCCGCTACAAGATGACGCCGCCCTCGGAGAAGATCTTCGTGGACAAGGATCTGCTCGAAGTCTTCCTCTTCAACCCCGAGAAGGACCGCGCGCGCGCCTTCGTGTGCGTCTACGAGGAGCCGCTCTACGGCTTCACCTACGTCAAGCGCTTCACCTTCGGCGGCATGATCAACAACAAGGACTACCGCCTCGCGCCCGAGAAGAGCAAGGTGCTGTTCTTCGACGAAGGCTGCCCCGAGCAGTTCTACGTGAAGTTCCGTCCCGCGAAGAACCAGAAGATCCACCAGATGCTCTTCCAGCCGCTCGAGCTCGTGGGCAAGGGCGAAGGCGACAAGAAGCCCGTGGTGGAGGTGCGCAGCGCCTCGGCGCGCGGCATCCAGCTCACCACGAAGCCCGTGGCGCGCATTTCCGCCACCAAGGGCTCCTGGTGGGACGATTCCGAGACCGTGGCGAAGGCCACGCTGCTGTGATCGCGATTCTGGCCAACGGGGCGCCGCCGGCGCATCCGGCGGCGCGCGCGGCGTTCGCGGCGGCGACGCGCCTCGTGTGCTGCGACGGTGCGCTCGCCGCGGCGCGCGCCCTTGGCCGCGAACCCGATCTCGTGGTGGGCGACGGCGATTCGCTCGCGTCCGCCGACCGCGCCGCGCTGGGCGCGCGCTTCGTGCATCTCGCCGAGCAGGAGACCAACGACCTCGACAAGGCGTTCCGCACGGCGGTGGCGCGCTACGGCGCGGCGGAGGGCGTCGTGATCCTCGGCGCGGGCGGGCTGCGCGAAGACCACTTCCTCGGCAACGTCTTCCGCCTGCCGCGCTTCGCGCAGGTCGCGCCCGACGTGGCGATGGTCACGGATGCGGGCACGTTCACGGTCGTCTGCGCCACGCGCGCGTATGCGTGCCGTCCCGGCGAACCCGTCTCCGTGTTCGCGACCGATCCCGCCACGCGCGTGACGTCGCAGGGGCTCGAATGGCCGCTCGCGGGCGTCTCCCTCGCCGAACTCTGGCAGGGCACGCTCAACCGCACCACGTCCACCACCTTCACCCTCGCGACCTCCCACCCCCTGATCGTCTACCGGCCCCATGCAGTCAGGACCGACGCACGTGGATTTCCACGGGCAGATTGAGG
>CAVEDG010000158.1:0-4794 GCA_963614205.1 bacterium
AGCACGGCGCGCCCGTGATCGTCACGGACGGCGCCCCGGTCTGGCGCGACGCGCCCGTCACCTATCTCGCGGGCTATCTCGCGGCCTCCGACGCCCGGCGCGTGCAGATGCTCAAGACCGCGCTTGCGGCCCTGCTGTGAATGGCCTGGTGGGCGCGGCGGGACTTGAACCCGCACTCTTGCGAACTGGAACCTAAATCCAGCGTGTCTGCCATTCCACCACGCGCCCAACGGAAAGTCCAATGAGTTTACCGCATTTCCGACGCGCTGACAAGCCTCATGTCTTGACGGCGGCGGCGAAGGCGGCGTCGAGGCGCTTGGGGCTCACGGGCTCGGCGGTGCGCAGTTCCTGCGCGAAGAGCGACACGCGGTATTCCTCGACGAGCCAGCGCGCGTCGGCGAGGGCGGCCACGTCGAACGCCACGCTTGCCTTGCCCGCCACGCCGTCGGCGTAGAGCTGCCAGTAGGGCGCGAGGCGCGCCTCCTTGGCCGCGTCGCCGGCGGGGTTCGTGCGCGCGCGCTCCACGCGGATGGCCGCGCCGCGCAGGTAGCGCGCGTAGTGGCGCAGACGCGCCAGCGGCACGCGCTGCGGGAAGCCGCGGTAGAGCAGCCACGCGAGCTGCGTGCGCACGGAGTCGGCCGTCTCGGCCGGCACGCCGGCCGTTTCCAGGCTGTCGTCGATCGCGGCGGCGGCGCTGAACGCCGCGCCCACGAGGCGCGTGATCTCCGCCAGCGCCTCGGCGAGCGCGCCGCGCCGCGCCTCCAGCCGCCGCGCGAATTCCGCGCCGTCGCGCACGGGCGGCTGGCTGCGCACGAACGCCTCGCGTACCGCGCCCGCGAGGATGTCCGCATTGAGCCGCGCGTCGTCGTAGGCGATGGAGTCGAGATAGAGCTGCGCGGCGAGCGGCAGCGCCTTGCGCCGGAACGCCGCGCGCGCGGAGGCGCCGAGCGCGAGCAGGTAGAGCCGCGCCACGCCGGCGGCATGGGCGCTCGCGGCGGCGCGCGCGTCCGCGAAGAGCCGCAGCGTGACGCCTTTTTCGCCTTCGTCGTGCAGGGCGGGGAAGTGTTCGAGCATCCAGCCCGCGCGCGCGTCGGTCGTGCGTTCGGGAATCGTGCCGAAGGTCCAGGTGGTCGAGGGCGTGTCGCCCGCCGCAGCTGCCGTCGCCACGCCGCCGGCGGTCGCCTGCGGCGTCACGCCGGCCGCGGCGAGCGCCTCCTCCAGGTCGCGCGAGGCGGCGAGCACGCGGCCCGTCTCGTCGTCGCGGATGCGGAAGCGCACGCGCAGGTGCGGCGGCAGGCGCAGGTTCGCCCAGGCGTCGGGCGCGAGGCGCAGGCCCCACTGCTCGTAGACGGTGCGGCGCACGGCGTCGAGCAGCGGTTCGGCGCCGGGCTTCAGGTGCGCGAGCAGGCCCGCCACGGTGTCCTCCAGCGGCTGCAGCACGCGCCGCTGCGCGGAGGGCAGCGTGGAGAGCACGTAGGCGAGCTTCTCGGGCAGGGCGCCCGGCACGAGCCAGTCCGCGCGCCAGAGGCGCAGGGCGGCCGCGTCGCGCGCGCGCACCGTGCACGTGATGCCGTCCTCCTCCGGGTCGTCCGGCGCGTTGCGGTAGGCGAGCGCCATCTTCACGCCGCCGATGCGGATGGAGTCGGGGAAGTCGGCGTCGGGCACGTGTTCGCGTGGCCACCAGTCGTCCTTGCGCAGACGGAACGCCGCGCGCGCCGCGTCGCCCGCGCGGCGCAGCCACTTGACGAGCGCGGGGGCGGAGGCGACGTCGGCCGGCAGCACGGCGGCGAAGTGCGCGCACAGGCGCTCGGCGTCGAAGAGCTCGGGGCGGCGCGCCTTCTCGGCCCGGCGGCGCAGCGCGTCGAGCAGCGCGGTGTTTTCGCGCACCTCGGGCGGCGGCCGCGGGAATTCGCCGTCCACGAGGCCGCGCCGGATGAACACCTCGCGCGCGAAGGGCAGGTTGATGCGGCTGAAGTCGCAGCGGCGCGCGGGCACGATCACGAGGCCGTAGAGCGTGACCTGCTCCGTGGCGCGCACGAAGCCGCTTTGCGCGTCCCACTCGGGCGAGTGGTAGGAGTGGCGGCAGATCGGTCCGGCCGCGGGCTCGATCCAGGCGGGATCGATCTCGGCGGCGCAGCGCGCGAAGAGGCGCGCCGTATCCACAAGTTCGCCCGCCATGATCCACGGCGGCGGCCCGTTCTTCGCCTTCTTCGCGAGCACGGAGCCGGGATGCAGCGCGAAGCGCAGCCCATGCGCCCCGCGATACTGCCGTTCCTCCGCGTCGTAGCGCCCGATGCACCCGAGCAGCCCGGTGAGCAGCGCCTGGTGCAGGAGAGTGCTGTGTGCCAAGTGCTGAGTGCTGAGTGCGTGGGGAGATGGGATGCACGTGTGGGCCGTTTCGTTTCTTCGCACTTGGCACTGAGCACTTGGCACTAAGCACTCTTGAGGAAAAGTGTCCTGCAGCGACAGATGGAGTTCCTTGCAGAGATCCGTGAGCTGGCGCACGAGGTCGCGCCACTCGCGCATGCGCGGGTAGGAGAGGTAGGTCTTCTTCGCGAGGGCGCGGGCCTTGGACTGCGAGAGCGTTTCGGCGGTGTCGCGCCACCAGGTCCAGAGCTTGAGCGTGCCGAGGAAGTCGGAGCCGGGCACGCGGAAGGGCGCATGGGCCTGCGTGGCCTTTTCGCGTTCGTCCACGGGGCGGCGGCGCGGGTCGTCGCACGCCATCGCGGCGACGATGGGAATCGCGGCGGGCAGCACGGCGCGCTCGGAGGCGGCGAGCAGCATGCGCGCGAGGCGCGGCTCCACGGGAATGCGCGCGAGCTTCCGGCCCGTTTCGGTGAGCGCGAGGCGGTCTTCGCCACGCACCGCGCCGTGGCAGATCGCGCCGAGCTCGAGCAGTTCGCGCAGGCCCTCGCGCACCATCGTGGGCTTGGGCGGATCGAGGAACGGGAAGCGGTCGATGTCGCCGAGGCCGAGGTCGAGCATCACGAGGATTACGCCCGCGAGCGAGGAGCGCAGCACCTCCGGCGGCGTGTAGGCGTCGCGCGCGTTGAAGTCCGCCTCCGAGTAGAGGCGCACGCAGACGCCGGGGCCGAGGCGGCCGCAGCGCCCGGCGCGCTGGCGCGCGGAGGCCTGCGACACGGGCTCGATCTGCAGCCGCTGCACGTGCGTGCGGTGCACATAGCGCGAAATACGCGCAAGGCCGGAGTCGATCACGCAGCGGATGCCGGGAATCGTGACGGACGTCTCGGCCACGTTCGTGGCGAGAATGATGCGGCGGCGCGGCGAGGGACGGAACGCGCGCTGCTGTTCGGCGGCGGGCAGCGAGGCGAGCAGCGGAATCACGTCGTCCTGCGCGCGCGCGTGGCGCAGCGCGTCCGCCGTCTCGCGGATGTCGCGTTCGCCCGGCAGAAACACGAGGATGTCGTCCGCCGGCGGCAGCGTGGCGACGGCGGCGGTGACGTCGCGCGGCAGGTCGAGCTCGTCGTCTTCGCGCGGCGGCCGGTAGACGACGTCGATGGGGAAGAGACGGCCCGGCACGGAGACGACGGGCGCGCCGTCGAAGAACGCCGCGAAGTGCGCCACGTCGAGCGTGGCGGACGACACGATCACGGTGAGGTCGCGTCGCCGCGCGAGGATGCGCTTGAGGATGCCGAGCAGGAAGTCGACGTTGAGCGAGCGCTCGTGCGCCTCGTCCACGATGATCGCGTCGTAGGCGCGCAGCAGCGGGTCGCGGCGCGTCTCGGCGAGCAGCACGCCATCCGTCATGAACGTGATCGCGGTGTCGCGCGAGGTTTTCCGCGCGAAGCGGTGGCGGTAGCCCACGAGGCCGCCCACGGCGCCGCCGAGCTCGTGCGCCACGCGCTCGGCCATCGTCACGGCGGCGAGGCGGCGCGGCTGCGTGCAGGCGATGCGCGGCGGCCGCGCGCCCGGCTCGTGGAGGTCGCGCGGGCCGAGCACGTGTTCGAGCGCCATCTTCGGCAGCTGGGTCGTCTTGCCCGAGCCCGTGTCGCCGCACACCACGACGACGGGCGAAACACGCAGTGCGGCGAGAATCTCGTCGCGATGCGCGCTGACCGGCAGTTCTTCGGGATAGACCATCGTGTGCCGCTTTTTACCTGGGCGCGACGCGGACGCGGAAGAAGCGCAGGCCGGCGCGGTTGACCGCGTTCGTGTTGACCCACGTCTTGTCGGCGAGATTCGTCACGCCCTGCACGACGTAGCGCGCCGCCGCGTTCGTCGGCGCCCACGAGATGACCGGAGTACCGTCCGCCATCTCGATGAAGATCTTGAACACGTCGTCCTTGTTCGTCGGATCCGTCCCGCAGAGATACTCCGCATACGTGGGCTGTCCGTCGCCGTCCGGGTCGGCCTTCGCCGCCGCCTCGAAGTCCGCGTCCGCCGCGCCTTCCGCCACAAGCCCCTTCGCGACGAGCCACGCGTGCGGCACGGGGATCGGCGTCGTGGACGTCGCCTTCTCTTCCGCCGGCGGCTCGTACGTCTCGGCCGTCGTCTCGGACGAGAACCGCAGCGAGAGATCCTTGTAGGCCGTCGCGCCGTTCGCGTCGGACGCGGCGAGCGTCAGGATCATGCGCGAGCGATCCATGTTCTCGGAGATGCCGCTGCCATCGACCGTGACGACGAACTTGCCGTTGCCCTGCGGAGAAACCGCGACCGCCTCGTCCGGCACGAGCGAGAGATGGCTCGGACGCGCCGCGAGCGACGTCACGTTCTCCGAACAGCTCACGAAGAAGACGTTCGTGCCGCGCGCGCACTCGCGATAGAAGCCCTCCT
>CAVEDG010000159.1:0-4785 GCA_963614205.1 bacterium
AGTTTTCAGCGTTCAGGCGCTGGCGTGCCCTTTGGGTCGTCCAGCGGCCGGGCGGTACGCTGGATACTGTAGATTGAAGACTGAAGACTGGAGATTCAGGTTCGACGTGCCACCGCACAGCCATTTAGGGGGCCGCTCGGGCGACGTCGAATCCAGCACGGCCTTCCTGATTCGGTAGCTGCCATCGACCGCGGGTAATTGTGTGCTCAAGTTCGCGGGGCGAAGCCGAAAATGTGATATACTCTTTGTCTTCCAGTCAAGGAGCAGACATGACACTCGAACAGTTCAGACAGGTTTGGACGAAGGCGGCGGCGAAGACGGCCGCCCGCGAAAAGGACTATTCCGCGCTTGACGCCGCCGCGGGCGGCGATGGCGACCACGGCGAGGCGATCGTTGCCGCCACCAAGGCGCTCGCCGCCGCGCAGGGCAGCGACTTCAAGGGCCTGCTGGGCGACATGGTCGCGCATCTCGAACGCGACGTCTCCGGCTCCACGAGCTCGCTCTACGGCACGCTCTTCGAGGGCATGGCCGACGCCGTCGAGTCCGGCAAGACCGAGCTGACGGCCGACGAGATCGCCGAGCTCTTCGCCGCCGGACTCGAGGAGCTCGGCTTCGCCACGAAGGCCAAGGTGGGCGACAAGACGTTCATGGACGCGCTCATCCCCGCGATCGAGGCGCTCAAGGCCCACGCCGCCGAAGGCGAGCCGGCGATGTTCGCCGCCGCCGCCGCCGCCGCCAAGGCCGGCAGCGACGCCACCGCGAACATGCAGGCCAAGTTCGGCCGCGCCAAGAACCTCGGTGCGCGCTCCATCGGACCCATCGACGCCGGCAGCGCCAGCAACGCCGACATCTGGGCCTGCTTCATCGACTAGACCCTTTCGCCACAAAGAACGTAACAGCGCAAAGTCTCATTCCTCCCTTACGCATACGCCTTTGCGTTTCTCCTGCGTTCTTTGTGGCGTTTTCCATTTTGACACTCGACATTCACCTCAAAGAAAGCGATAGACGACTATGGCAGACATGGATGGATTCAAGGAGGCCGCCTCGTACGGCCTCGACACGCCCCAGAAGAACGAGGCGTTCTTCCTCAAGGGCAACGAAAACCGCTGCTGGGGCGTGAAGAACCGCCTCTCGCGCATCTTCAACCCGAAGAGCGGGCACACCGTGATGCTCGCGTGCGACCACGGCTTCATCATGGGCCCGACGAGCGGCCTCGAGCGCGTGGATCTCTCGATCAACCCGCTCATCGAATACGCGGACTGCCTGATGTGCACGCGCGGCATCCTGCGCAGCGTCATCCCGCCCACGATGTCCAAGCCCGTGTGCCTGCGCAGCGACGGCGGCACCACGATCCTCACCGATCTCAACCTCAACCGCGTCTACGACGTGGAGGACGTGGTGCGCGTGAACGCGAGCGCGATGGCCGTGATGGTCGCGTGCGGCGACCGCGTGAGCGAGCAGGTCACGACGCAGAACCTCGTCCATACGGTGGACATGGGCGAGCGTCTGGGCATCCCCGTGCTCGGCGTGACGGCGGTGGGCAAGGACATGGCGCGCGACGCGCGCTACTTCGGGCTCGCCACGCGCGTGTGCGCGGAGAACGGCGCCTCCTTCGTGAAGACGTACTACGTGGACGAAGGCTTCGAGAAGGTCGTGGCGCAGTGCCCGGTGCCGATCGTGATCGCCGGCGGCAAGAAGCTGCCGGAGGAGAAGGCGCTCGAGCTCGCCTACAAGGCCATCCAGGCCGGCGCGGCGGGCGTGGACATGGGCCGCAACGTGTTCCAGAGCGCGAAGCCGCGCGCGATGATGAAGGCGATCGCCGGCGTGGTGCACAACGGCCTCACGCCGAAGGACGCCTTCGCGCTCTACAACGACGAGAAGTGAGCCTCTCGCTCCAGTTCCTCGGCACCGGCACGAGCGTGGGGGTTCCCCAAATCGGCTGCCGGTGCGCCACGTGCACCTCGACCGACCCGCGCGACAGGCGCCGTCGGTCGGGCGTCTACGTGCGCGCGGGCACGACGGCGTTCGTGATCGACACGCCGCCGGAGTTCCGCGTGGCGTGCCTGGAACTGGGCATCGTGAAGGTCAATGCCGTGGTGCTCACCCATGCGCACATGGATCACATCGCCGGCTTCGACGACGTGCGCCGCTTCAACACGCTCAACGGCAAGACGGTGCTGCCCTGCTACGCCGCGCCGGAGACGATCGAGGCGATGCACCACATCTTCCCCTACATCACCACGCAGGCGAACACGAAGGGGCTCTTCCGCCCCATGATCGCCTTCACGCCCGTGACGCGCGCCTTCCGCATCGGCGAGGTGAAGGTGACGCCGCTGCCGGTGGAGCATGGCGGCCCGCGCACGAACGGCTACCTGCTCGAACACGGCGGCGCGCGCATCGCCTACGTGTCGGACTGCATCGAGATTCCCGCCGCCACGCGCGCGAAGATGCGGAGCCTCGACGTGCTCGTGCTCGACTGCCTGCGCGAACGCGAGCATCCCACGCACATGAACCTCGCGCGTTCGCTCGCCGCGATGCGCGACCTCGCGCCGCGCCGCGGCTATTTCATTCACATGTGCCACGACGTGAAGCACGCGGAGTTCTCGAAGAAACTGCCCCGCGGCATCCGCCTCGCCTACGACGGCCTCACCGTGCGGGCCTGACACAAGGAGACTTTCCCATGACGACATCCCTGACGAAACGCCTGTTCCTCGCGCTGCTCGGCGCGGCGTGCTGCTGCGGCGCGCGCGCGGCCGCCACGCCCAGCGAAATTTCCGTCACGCTCAAGCCCGCGCACGACGTCTTCGTGGAAGGCGAGCGCATGCGCGTGATCGTGGACGTGAAGAACACGTCGCCCGACGTGGTGGACTGCCGCGGCGCGAAGGCGCCCGACACGCTCGTGATCGAGCTCTACCGCGCGAGCGACCGCTACCAGTTCGACAAGATCTCCAAGGGCCCGTTCACGGCCGACTTCGCGCTGCTCTCCGGCGAAGGCCAGAAACTGGAGGCCTTCCTTGGCGACCACTTCGCGTTCGCCAAGCCCACGCGCTATTTCGCGCGCGCCGTGCTCGTCCATGGCGGCGTCCGCTTCGAGAGCCCCCTGCGCACGTTCGACGTGGTGCCGGGCATGACGTGCGGCGGCGCGCTGCAGATGTTCGAGGGCCACGACGGGCTCAAGCGCAAGTTCGAGCTCGTGCACTGGAGCCGCAACCGCATCGAGCACCTCTTCCTCAAAATCCAGGATCTCGGCACGTCCACGCGCCGCTGGGCCACGGCCGACCTCGGGCCGCTGCTGCGCGTGACGCGCCCCAAGGTGTCCGTGCTGCCCACGGGCGAGGTGATCACGCTGCACCGCGCCACGCAGGATTCGTTCATCCGCACGGAGTTCTGGAGTCTGCCGAGCGTGTTCGAGTTTCACGAAAACGAAGTCATGATGGATCCGGACGTGGCCGGCGCCGAGCGCGTGAAGGCGCTCTACAAGGAGTCCGGCGGCGTGGAGGCCGTGAAGAAGGCCTGGTGGAAATTCTGGTAAGGACGTGACGGGCATGCATATTCTGGGCATTGAGAGCAGCTGCGACGAAACGGCGTGCGCGGTGGTGAAGGACGGCCGCGAGGTCGTCACGAACGTGGTCTACACGCAGATTCCCCTGCACCAGCCGTATGGCGGCGTGGTGCCGGAAGTGGCGAGCCGCGCGCACATCGAGAAGATCCACGGCGTGGTGGAGGCGGCGATGCGCGGTGCGCCCGCGGTGGACGCGGTGGCCGTGACGTACGGCCCAGGGCTGGCGAGCTCGCTGCTCGTGGGCCTCAACGCCGCCAAGGGCCTGGCGCTCGCGCTCGGCGTGCCGCTCATCGGCGTGAACCACATCGAGGCGCATTTGCACACGCCGTTCCTCTTCGACGCGGGCGCCGCGCCGTCGCCGGATCCCGCGTCGCTCATGCCCGCGCTGGGGCTCGCCGTCTCGGGCGGCCACACCACGTGGATCGACATGCCGCGCTACGGCGCCTACCGCATCATCGGCCAGACGCTCGACGACGCGGCGGGCGAGGCCTTCGACAAGGCCGCCAAGCTGCTCGGCCTCGGCTATCCCGGCGGACCCGTGATCGACCGCTGGGCCAAGGGCTACTGGAACGGCGCGACGGACTACGCCGACGCGGCGGCGCTCAAGGCGCTCGTCTATCCGCGCGGCATCTCCGTGCGCGATCCGCTGCCGCGCTTCCCCAAGGGCCATCCGCGCCCCGGCACGGCCGCGCTCGCCGGGCTTGACGCCGATTTGTGCGTCTCCTTCTCCGGCCTCAAGACCGCGCTGCTCTACCACGTGAAGCGGCAGCCGCCGCAGAACGACGTGGAGAAGGCCGGGCTCGTGGCCGCCTACCAGGAGGCCATCGTGGGCGCGCTTGCGGACCGCACCGCCACCGCCCTGCGCCGGGGAACCTACCGCGCGCTCGTCGTGGGCGGCGGCGTGTCGCTCAACGGCCGCCTGCGCGCGCGCCTCGCCGAGGTCGCGGCGGAGGCGGGCGTGCCGCTCCTGCTCGCCGCGCCGAAGTACTGCGGCGACAACGCCGCCATGATCGCCGGCCTCGCCTACCACCGCCGCAACCTCACGGGCGACGCCGCGCTCGCCGTCGATGTGCAGCCCACCTTGGCCCCGGGAGACGAATGAACGCCTGGGTCTTCGAGTATGCGGGGCGCACGGCGCTCGCGTGGACGGCGCTGTGCGGCGCCTGGGCGCTCGTGCTGGCGCTTCTGGGCGCGAGCGCGGTTCTGCTGTGGCGGCGCAAGTG
>CAVEDG010000160.1:0-4782 GCA_963614205.1 bacterium
GGCGAACTCCGAGACCTACTACCCTGCCGTCGAGTTCCTGCCGGGCGGACTGCTGAAAAACCCCGACTACCGCACGTCGAAGCTCGTCATGCGCAAGATTCCCGCCAAAGGCGTCGAGTGGACGATGGGCAGCGAGGCGACGGAAGAGGGACGCGACGGGACGCGCGAGGCGGTGCACACCGTCACGCTTGACGACAACTACTACATCGCCGTCTTCGAGACGACGCAGGCCCAGTGGTCGCGCATCCAGACGGCGCGCGCGAAGCCGTCCTTCTACGCCATCGACCGCGCGATGCGTCCCGTGGAGCAGGTTTCGTACAACGAGATCCGCAATGCGGCGAACTCGCCGACGGCGGACACCGCCTACGACTATCCCGCCGATCCGAATCCGGGTTCGTTCCTCGGGCTGCTCCGCACGAAGACGGGGCTTGCGTTTGATCTGCCCTCCGAGGCGCAGTGGGAGTTCGCCTGCCGCGCGGGCCATGGCACGGGCTGCTGGGGCGACGGTTCGCCGATTCTGTCGTCCGACAAGGACCCCAACCTCGCCAAGCTTGGCCGCGTGTACTACAATGGCGGCAAGGTACAGGATTCCACGGGGGCGTATAAGGATCCCGGCAGCGCCTGCGGCGTGACGAACGGCACGGCGATCGTGGGCTCCTACGCGCCGAACAGCTGGGGGCTCTACGACATGCACGGCAACGTGTGGGAATTCTGCCTTGACTGGTTCGAGGCGAACATCACGGGGCATGGTGGTGTGGTGAACGTCGATGCGTCCACGCCGGCCAATACGCTTTCCGGGGCCGCGGGGGCGAAGCGTGTGACACGGGGAGGGAGTTTTCGCGATTCCGCCAGTTATTGCCGAGCCGCCCTTCGCGACTACGACAGTCCTGGCCGCCGCAGTTTCTCCATGGGCTTCCGTGTCGCTCTGCCGGCCTCGCCGCACCTGCCCTGACCGTGCACTTCTGTCCTTTACACCCCGCGTCGAAACTGGTAGACTTGTCTGAGATTTGTGAGCCCGTTTCGAGGAGAGCGACATGATTCAGTTGAAAAGACGTGAGTTTCTGGGCGTGGCGGCGGCATTCGGCGCGGCCGGCGCCGCGCGGCCGGCGACGCCGGGTCTCGCGCGGGATCTTGGAGAGGCCCGCCTCAGGGTGGGCATCGTCTCGGATATCCACATCACGAACCGAACGCCCGGAGCCCGCGATTCCCACGAGTATTTTGTCAAGGCGCTGCGCTTCTTCGACGCCGAGAAGGTGGATGCCGTGCTCGTGGCGGGCGATCTCTTCACGAGCGGACGCATCCGCGAACTGGGAATTGTGGCCTGGGCCTGGAATCAGGTGTTCCCCAACGACACGGCGGCGGACGGCCGGCACGTGGAGCGTCTCTTCGTCACGGGCAACCACGATCTCGACGACTGGACGTACCACCTCGCGAAGGACGAGACCCTCGAGCAGAAGGCCACGCGCGTGAAGGACGAGATGTTCTCCTTCCATCGGCAGGAGACGTGGAAGCGCCTGTTCGGCGAAGACTACGCACCTTACTACGCGAAGACCGTGAAGGGGTACACGTTCATCATGCGCCACTGGCCGTCGCGGTTTCTGCATGAACAGTCCGCCGCGCGCGAGGCGTTGGTCGAGTGGGGGCCGAAGGTCGCGCGCGACAAGGTGTTCTTCTACTGCCAGCATGAACCGGTCGCCGACACGGTGAACGCCACGTGGCTGCTGGACGGAGAGCGAAGCACCGAAGACCAGGAGAATCCGCCGCTTGCGCGCAAAGCGCTCGACGACTATCCGAACTGCATCTGCCTCACGGGGCACAGCCACTGTTCGCTTGCGGACGAACGGAGCATTTGGCAGGGAACGTTCACGGCCGTGAACTGCGGCTGCCTCGTGGGCTGGGCCTTTTCGGAGCGGGGGCGCGAGAACGGGCACGACTGCGACGGCACTCCCGAACCCGTCCGCGAGATGCCCACGTTCGACAAGACAACCGTGCGCCACGGCATGCTCATGACCGTCTACGACAACGCGGTGCGTTTCCACCGCCGCGAATTCGTGAAGGACGGCGTGCTGGGGCCCGACTGGGTGGTGCCGCTCGCCACGGCGGAGAGGCCGTATGCATTCGAACCGCGCAGGGCGGCGGCGAAGGCGCCGCGCTTTGCCGCGGATGCAGAGGTCAAGGTCGCGCGGATCGCGAAGGGGCGCGACCGCGCCGGACACGAACACGCGCAGGTGGAGGTTGCCGTTCCGCCCGTCACCTCGGCGACGGGCGGCGACCGAGCGCACGACTATTCGGTGCGCCTCGAAATGCGGATTGCCGATACGGTGCGCGTGCTGGACGAGAAACGCGTCTATTCGCCGAAGTTCATGTGGGCGGAAGCCGATGACTGCGAACCGGTGCGCTGCCGCTTCGCGGAATCGGCTCTGCCGAAGGGCCGGCTGTTGAGATTCGTCGTCACGCCGTACTCCTGCTGGCTCAGGGCGGGCGCTTCCATTTCCTCACCGTGGCACGTGTTCCGGCGGTAAACCAACAGGAGAAACATCCATGAAGAAAGAAACGCCCATGAAGAAACTCATTGCAGCCACCTTCGTCAGCGTGACGCTGGTTGCGTGTGGCGAAAACGCCGCGGCACCCCGAACGGGCGGCGTGACGCCGGAAATGACCGTGGCGAAGCCCGGCGACGTGAAACCCGCGGGCTGGCTGCTCGACCGCGCCCGCGCGGCTCGCGATGGCTTCACCGGCCACATGGACGACGTGGACGAGCACTTCCGCCTCGCCTGGACGACGAACTGCATGCGGCGCGGCACGCATCTGGCCTGGGCGGACGCGCACAAGGGCTCGTGGAGCGCGGAAGGCGGCGCCTACTGGTTCGACGGCCTCGTGAAGCTGGCGTATCAGCTGGACGATGCGGGGTTGAAGAACCTGGCGCGGCGGCGGATTTCGCCCGTGCTGGACAACGTTGGCACGAATTCGATCGGCTACATCTGGTGGTACGACCGACACAACCGCGCCGACGTCGACGAAGTCTTCAAGGTGGCGCTCTGGCGCATCTGGACGGCGGGCATCTCCACGCGCGCGCTGGGCGCCTGGTGGGCGGCGACGGACGATCCGCGCGCCTGCCGCGCGATGCGGAACGCCTTCTCCTTCGAGGAACTCGGAAAGCGCGCCGGGGGCTACGTGCCGTCGCTTCTGAGCGCGGCCTACGAGGCCTGGACGATTACGCGCGATCCCGCCGTGGCGCGCACGCTCGACCTCTGCTGCGCGGATCTGGCGCGAAACCAGTATGCCGAACCGCCCTGGCCGGGAGAGGAGGAGACTCTTGCCCTGCGGCGTCCCTCGCTCCTGAAACTGGTGGGACCCGGAGATTGGAGCGGCATCGGCTGGCCCCGGCATGGCGTGGGCGCCAGCGAGTATCTGCTCTCGCTGCTGCGCGCCTACCAGTGGACGGGCAACGCGAAGATCCTCGAGACCGTCAAGGCCTGGTATGCGTTCTTCGACCGTTTCTGCCGTCAGCCCTACGGCGTGACGACGATGGACGAGGAGTGGGGATGGGCCGGCGTGAAGCGCGGCACGGAGACGTGCGACGTCGCGGCGGAGACCTTCATGCGCGAGAACTTGCTGGCCGTTCTGGGCGACGGCAAGTGGGGCGACGACGTGGAACGCGCGTTCTTCAACGCGGGGCCGGCCTGCGTGTCGCGCGACTTCACGCGCCACGTCTACTTCCAGCTGCCGAACCGCGTGGGCGCGGCGGACGAGGGCCTTGCAATGTCATGTCAATTCCATGACCATACCCTTTACAGGCGGAGCGTGTGGCCGCTCTGCTGCACGGCGGCGCTGAACCGCATTCTGCCGAACTACGTGCAGCACATGTGGCTGAAGACGGCGGAGGGCGGCGTCGCCGCGGCGCTCTACGGGCCGTCCGCGTTCGCGGCGGATCTGCCTGCGGGGCGTGTCGCCTTCGAGGAACGCACGGGCTATCCGTTCGACGAGACGATCGAGATCCGCGTCAAGGAGGCGCCGGCCGCCGCCTTTGCGCTGAAGCTGCGCATTCCGGGTTGGTGCGCGTCGCCCAAGGTCGCGGTGAACGGCGAGGACGTCGCGGTCGCCGCCGAGAAGGGCTTCGCCACGCTGCGCCGCGCGTGGAAGTCGGGCGACCGCGTGACGCTCGTCTTCCCGATGAAGCCGCGCTTCGAGGACTTCCGCGACATGAACGACTACGGCACGTGGCGGCGTTCGGTCGTGATGGGGCCGCTCCTCTTCGCGCAGCTGATTCCGACGGACGATGACAACACGCCGACCGGAGCCGTGCGCGAAGCGGCTCTCGCAAAGGGACAGACGGCCGACGCGGTCGTCGTCAAACGCGGCACACTGCCGTCCGTCTGGAACTGGCCGGCGAACTCGCCGCTCACGCTCGAGCTGCCCGACGCCGACGGCAAGCCTCTTGTGCTCGTCCCCTACGGCTGCACCAAGCTGCGCATCTCGGCCTTCACCTTCCGATAGCCTTGCTGCCAACGGCCGGCGACTCAAACACGTCACTTCGCCGCGGGCTTTTCGGGAGGCTTATCCCGCATCGCCATCCGTTTGGGTCCCGCGCCGTCCGCGATCACGAAAACGCAAGCGACACGAAAAGCGCGCCGGGCCTCATGTCGAGAACACGAAAATGCTCAGCGACCACTCTTGATCTCTGTGACGCACCCGGAGCCAGTCGCCGCCATTCATGATCTCTTCATCTCGACTTCTTCGAGCCGCACCAGCTCGCGGCCCTTGAACTCGTAGCAGAGGAAG
>CAVEDG010000161.1:0-4698 GCA_963614205.1 bacterium
ATGGAAAGAGTCAGAAAAAGGCTTTCTTTCATGTGGCAGACAGTATACCAAAAATCATCGTGCAGGGTAATGGGCGGGTTCCGCGCGCGAGGGGCAGAAGGCGGCGAGGGGACAGCCGGCGCAGCGGGGCGCGCGCGGGGCGCAGCGCGTCTGGCCGAACGAGACGAGATGCGAGTTCCAGGTCTTCCAGTACGTCACGGGCAGAAGGCGCCGCAGGGCCATCTCCGTCTCCAGCGGCGTGCGGGTGCGCACGAGGCCGAGGCGGTTCGAGATGCGGTGCACGTGCACGTCCACGCAGATCGCCGGCAGGTCGAAGCCCACGGCGACGGTGAGGTTCGCCGTCTTGCGGCCCACGCCCGGCAGTTCGCAGAGTTCCTCCACGGTGCGGGGCAGCGCGCCGCCGAACTTCTCCCGCAGCGCGCCGGGCAGCGCCTTGAGATGGCGCGCCTTGTCGCGGAAGAAGCCCACGGGGTAGATGAGCCGCTCGATCTCCGCCTGCGGGAGGCGTTCGAGATCGGCGGGCGTGAAGGCGGGCGGGTGCGCGGCGGCGGCGAAGAGGCGGCGCACGGCGCCGGCCGTGCAGGCGTCCTTCGTGCGCGCCGAGAGGATCGTGCCCACGAGCACGCAGAACGGGTCGCGCGTCTGCGCCTGCACGAGCTCGATGATGGGTGAGGCGTGTGCGCGGAACTCCCGCCGCAGCAGGCGGTCGACTTCGGGGAGGTCGTCAACGGTCATCGGGCGAGCTCCAGACGACGGGGGCGTGGGGAATCGTGGCGAGCGTGAAGCGCGGCAGCAGGTCGCGCAGGGAAACGGGCGCGCCGTCGCCCCAGCCGCACGTGGCGGCGAGGCGGCCGAGAATCTCCTCCGGCCGCACGCCCGCCGCGCGGAACGCCGCGAGGCGCGTGTCGCCGTGCCGCTTCGCGAGGCGCCGGCCGTCGGGCCCGACCACGAGCGGCACGTGGCAGTAGGCGGGCGGCTCCAGTCCCAGCGCGCGGAAGAGGAGAAGCTGCGCGGGCGTGGCGGCGAGCAGGTCGTCGCCGCGCACGACTTCCGTCACGCCCATCGCCGCGTCGTCCACCGCGACGGCGAGCGTGTAGCCCGCGCCGTCCTCGTGCCGCGCCACGGGGAAGTCGCCGAGCGCGCGCGCGACGTCCTGCGCGAACGGCCCGGCAAAGGCGTCGTCGAAGCGCACCGCGGTGTTCGCCGGCACGCGGAAGCGCCAGCACGGCGTACGCCCCGTGCCCGCCAGCGCCGCCGCGGCCTCGGCCCACGTCGCGAAGCGGCCGCGGCACGTGCCGGGATAGAAGAGCTGTTCGCCCGCGTGGGGCGCGGACTGCGCGTGCTCCACGTCGCGGCGCGAGCAGATGCAGGGATACACCGCGCCCGCCGCGCGCAGACGCGCGAGCGCGTCGCGGTAGACGGCCGTGCGCGCGCTCTGCACGTATTCGGCGTCCCAGTCAAAGCCCAGCCAGCGCAGATCGTCGAGCGCGGCCTGCGCGGCGCCGGGCTTGTCGCGGGGATGGTCGAGATCCTCCATGCGCAGAATCACCGTGCCGCCCTGCGATCGCGCGCGCAGCCAGGCGATCAGGAACGTGCGCGCGTTGCCGAGATGCAGCGCCCCCGTGGGCGACGGCGCGAGACGCCCCACGTACGGCCGCGTCATGACGCCTCCGCCGCGAGCCGCCGCGCCACGGCGAGAATGCGCCGCGCCACGGCGTCCTTCGAGAGCAGCGGCAGCGGCTCGACCGCGCCGTCGGGAAACACGAACGTGACGCGGTTCGTGGCGACGCCGAAGCCGCTGCCCGGCGCGGTGACGTCGTTGCCCACCACGAGGTCGAGCCCCTTTTCGCGGCCCTTGCGCGCGGCCTCGGCGGCGGGGGCGCCCGTCTCGGCGGCGAAGCCGATGCGGATGACGCGGCGCGGCGCGGCGGCGCGGCGCAGGTCGTCGTCGAGCGTCTTGAGAATGTCGGGGTTGCGCGTGAGCGCGAGCGTGCCGGACATCTCGCCCTTCTTGAGCTTGCGCGCGGCGCACGTCGCCGGGCGCCAGTCCGCCACCGCCGCCGTCATCACGAGGCAGGGCACGTGCGCCGCGTCCACTTCCGCAAGGGCCGCGCGCACGGCGGCGAGCATGTCGCGCGCGGAGACGACGTCCACGCGTCTGACCCCCGCGGGCGCGCGCAGGGCCACGGGCCCCGCGATGAGCGTGACGGCGCAGCCGGCGCGATGCGCGGCGCGCGCCACGGCAAAGCCCATGCGCCCCGTGGAGGGGTTGGAGAGGAAGCGCACGGGATCGATGAACTCGCGCGTGGGCCCCGCCGTGACGATGACGTGCAGCGGCTTCATGCGGTGGGCGCCAGCGCGCAGATCTCGTCAATGGCGGGATCGTCGGTGAGCCGGTGCAGGAAGTCGCGGCGGAACGCGAGATGGCCGCGCGCGGCGCACAGCCGGCGCGAGGTCGCATAGACGAGCCCCGACACCATCCAGCCCACCTGGATGAGCACGAAGTCCGCGAGCGAGGCGATGTTCTGGTAGTCGACGGGGCGGCCGTCGCGGATGGCCGCGAGCACGGCGGGATTGGGCCGCGCCTGCGTGGGGAGGTTCCAGAACGCCGTGCAGTCGTGGCGCCAGTCGGTCGTGGCGATCTGGTCTTCGAGCACGCGGAAGATGTCGAGCTTGTCCGCGTCGCGCACCGTGTTCGCCACCGTGCGCGTGAGGGGATCGAGGTCATCCGGCAGATCGCGGCGGTTGTGCACGAGCACGGCGGTGAGGATCGTCTCGCGGTACGGCGCGTAGGCGGGCAGGTCGGAGAGCCAGCCCTTCTCGGCCACGATGTCGCGCGAGAAGACGGCGTGGTCCACGGAATCGGAATCGCGGAACGTGTTGTAGCGGCGCAGCTGCTCGTAGCGGCCGGTGTCGTGCAGCAGCGCGGCCGCCTCGCCCAGCGCGGCGGCGAGCGGATCGAACCCCTCGCCGGCGGCGATGAGGCGCGCGTTCTCCACGACCTTCTGCGTGTGGACGCGCTTGAGCGCCATCATCGGCGGCAGCGCGCCCTCCACGCGGAACGTCGCCACGTAGTCCTCGTAGCGCGCCGCCAGCAGATCCCGGTCCCGATCCATCACGAGAGGTTTCCGACCACGGCCTTGATGCGGCGCACGCCGGCCGAGGAGCTCTGCTCCTTGAGGATCTTGAAGCTGCCGAGCTCCTTCGTGTTCTCCACGTGCGGCCCGCAGCAGATTTCCTTCGACACGTCGCCGATCGAGTAGAGCGACACCTGGTCGCCGTACTTCGACCCGAAGAGCGCCATCGCGCCCTCGGCCTTGGCCTCCTCCACCGTCGTCATCTTCTTCGAAACGGGAATGCCCTCGGCGATCCATTCGTTGACGAGCGTCTCGACCTCGGCCTTCTGCTCGGCGGTCATCGGCTCCGGCCACGTGAAGTCGAAGCGCAGACGCTCGGCCGTGATGTTCGAGCCCTTCTGGTTCGCCGTGGGGCCGAGCACCTTGTGCAGCGCGGCGTGCAGGAGGTGCGTGGCCGTGTGCATGCGCGTGACGACGGCGGAGTTGTCCTGCAGGCCCGCCTTGAACGCGCCCGCGCTCGTGGTGCGGGAGAGTTCCTGGTGCTTGCGGTTCGCCTCGTCGAAGCCGGCGCGGTCGACCGTGAGGCCGTCCTTCTCGGCCATTTCGCACGTCATCTCGAGCGGGAAGCCGAAGGTGTCGTAGAGCTTGAACGCGGTCTTGCCGCTGATCTGCGTCTGGCTGTGCAGCTTGAGCTGCTCGGCGACCTTGCGGTACATGGCCTCGCCCTTGTCGAGCGTGGCGTTGAAGCGGTTCTCCTCGGCCTCGAGGTCGGCGCGGCACGTGGCGAGGTTGGCTTCGAGCTCGGGGTAGACGTGCTTGTACTTCGCGCACACGACCTCGGCGAGTTTCGGCGTGAAGCCCGGGGCGATGCCGATCATGCGGCCGAAGCGCACGGCGCGGCGGATGAGACGGCGCAGCACGTAGTTCGCGCCGATGTTGCCGGGCTTCACGCCGCCCTTCGGGTCGCAGAGGATGAACGTGGCCGTGCGCATGTGGTCGGCGATTACGCGGCGGGCCTTGAGAAGATCCTTTTCATCGATGGCCGAGGGTTCGGGGGCGCCGCCCCCGTTCTTCCGGAGTTCGTCGATCGCGGCCATGATCGGCGCGAAGATCTCGGTGTCGTAGACGGTGGGCGCGCCGCTCATCATGCAGATCGTGCGCTCCACGCCCATGCCCGTATCCACGTTGTGGCGGCCAAGCGGAACGAACTTGCCTTCCTCGTTCTTGTTGTACTGCATGAAGACGTCGTTCCAGATCTCGATGTACTTGCCGCAGTGGCAGCCGGGATGGCAGTCGGGCCCGCACTTCGGCTTGCCCGTGTCGATGAACATCTCGGTGTCGGGACCGCACGGGCCGGTCGTGCCCGCCGGACCCCACCAGTTGTCCTCGCGCGGCAGGCGGAAGATGCGCTCGTCGGGAATGCCGAGCGACTTCCAGATCGCGGCGGCCTCCTCGTCGGCGGGAATGTAGCCCTCGTCGCCTTCCTTGCCCTCGCCGCGGAAGACCGTGACGTTGAGCTGCTCGGGCGAGAAGCCGAGCTTCGTGGTGAGGAACTCGAAGCTCCAGGAGATCGCCTCCTTCTTGAAGTAGTCGTTGAGCGACCAGTTGCCGAGCATCTCGA
>CAVEDG010000162.1:0-4653 GCA_963614205.1 bacterium
CCGCACGGTCACGCAGGGCCGCGGCACGTTCACGATGATCTTCAAGCAGTACGAGCCGGTTCCGGCCTCGATCGCGAAGGCGGTCATCGAGAAGCGCATCAAGGAAGGCAAGGTCCGTCCGAGCGCGGAGTGATGATCGAGTTCTCGCCACGTCAGAAGAAGACGATCGCCGCCGGCGTCACCGTGCTGGCGTTTGCGGTGATCGCCGCGTTCACGCTCCTTGTGGGCTGGGGCCTTCTGACGTGCCTCTCGTACGTGTCGGCCGCGCTGGTGCCCGTGGTGATGGGCATCTTCCTGTCGCTGTTCTTCAAGCCGTACTACGAGACGTGGCGACGCCTTGTGCACAATCCCACGCTTGCCTTTCTCGCAATGGGGGCGAGCGTGGTTGTTCCTTTGGGGCTTGTGGGCTGGTTCTGCGGGGCGTTCGTGGTCGATCAGGCCACGCATCTCGTCCATGCGGCGCCGACGATCGCCACGCGCCTGAGCGCCTGGGTGAACACGACCTATCCGAACGCGAAGGCGCTGCTCGCGCAGTTCGGGATGAAGCCGGACGACCTGCTGCTCATGCTGCTCACCGATCCGGCGAAGTTTTCGCACGAGCTCGTCTCCTTCGTGGGCAATGAATACGGGGCGGACGCGATGAAGGCGGGCTTCGGCGTGATCAAGTCGCTCTCCGGCGTGGGCACGTGTCTGCTCACGCTCATCTTCTTCGTGTTCTTCCTCACGCGCCCCGCCATGACGGGCGCGGATTACGTCAAGGAACTGCCGTTCCTGAAGGAGGAGACGCGCGGTTTCGTGGTGCGCCAGGTGGATGCGTTCCTCGACATTCTCGTGAATTTCTTCCAGCGCCAGGTGGTGATCTGCCTCATCGAGGGGTTCTACTACGGGCTGGGCTTCATGTGCGTGGGCATGCCGTACGGCTTCGTGATCGGCTTTCTGCTCGGCGTGCTGAACCTCGTGCCGCTGCTCGGCACGGTGACGTGTCTGCCGCTCGCGCTGCCCATCGCCTACTTCGGCGACGGCGGCAGCGGCCTGCGCCTCGCGCTCGTGGCGGCCGTGTGGCTCGTGGGGCAGATTCTGGACGGCTACCTGATTACGCCAAAGATCCAGGGCGACAAGACGGGGCTTGGCTACGCGGGCGTGATCTTCAGCTTCATCTTCTGGGGCGTGGTGTTCCACTCCCTGCTCGGCCTGCTGCTCGCCATTCCGCTTTCCGCGTTCTGCGTGGTGCTGTGGCGCGCGCTCAAGGAAACGTACATCCGCGAAGTCATCTGAGGCGGGCGGTCTCGAAGGATTGTGCGCCTGTCATCACGTGGTCGCTCGATCTCGGTCGAAAAATGGGGACGGACCCTGCAGAGCCCGTCCCCTTTATGTTGTCGGCGTGATATGTCAAAGCTTCACGCGTGCATTAGGCAATCGCGATGACGCGCGCCTGCGTCTCCGGACGCTTGCGGACGACCACGCGCAAGACGCCGTTCTCAAGTTTTGCGGAAATCGTGGAGGGATCGGCCGTTTCCGGCAAATCGACGCTGATCGCATAGTTCTCATGCTCGAATTCCGCCGCGACCTGCTTGAAGCCGGCCGGGTTCTGATGCTTCGCGTGCGTCTTGAGGATGAGCGACCGATTCTCGATGTGCAGGTCGGCCTCGCCCTTGCCCACACCCGGAATCTCGAAGACGAGTTCAAAGTCTTCAGGGCGCTCGTTCATCGTCGCCGTCGGAACAATATAGGTTTCTTCGTTCATTTTTCAGTCTCCTTATTGAAGTTTTCTAAACGCTCTGTTTAGCCATTGCGCTATTCGGCAATTGCGATGTGGCGCACGCTTTCGACCACGGCCTTCGGCAGTTCAATGCGCAGAATGCCATTTTCGAATTTCGCGTTGGCCTTGTTGGCATCGACGCGGAAGGGGAGTTCCAGACGACGAGACCATTTCGGCGTGGGTGCCTCGATCGGCTTGCCGTTCGCATCAACGGCCGACGGACGATCTGCGATGACGATGGCCTGCGATTCCAGCGTGAGGGCAACGTCCTTCGCCGTGCGTCCCGGCAATTCAACATCGACGAGAATCGCATTCTCGTCCAGATAGACGTTCACGGGCGGGAACCGACCTGCGGCGCGTGCCCGCATTTTCTGGAACGCCTTGCTGTCCATGTCGAAGAGTTCGTCGAACAGGCTCAGCGGGTTCGTATAAAATGTCGTGCTCATGTTTTTGTTCTCCTTTGATGTTGTATTTTTCTTGTTCGTTTTGAACACAAGTCCATGAGCAATCCCCATGCCAACCCGATAGGTCGGCTGCAACTGATACACGGGCGTGTCGTTATGTCACACCCGTGCCATCTTGCCACGCTCCATGCGCCACAGACTTGTCGCGTTGATCGTACGCGAGGGTCTGTCCCCGGTTATGGTTTCCTGTCTCCAGACGTCGATGGCTTCTGGATCCTGAAGACAAGCGCATGTTCGCAGGGTGCGGCGCCGAGGCGAAATGCCGGCTGGACAATCTCGATGTCCTCGTTCGACTGTCGCCATTCGACCGAATGCGCCTTGTCGCCCAGCAGGGTGACCGTCTGCACGGCGCCGATGCCGCACACCCGAACGCACGCGGGACCTCCGAAGACGATCGCATAGACCGTTTCGCCTTTCTGCGTGTAGTAGACGCGATCCCGCACCATCGTCTTCGGGCGTTTCGTCCACGCCGTCGTGCCGTAGATGGCTTCGCCGTTCACCTCGAGCCAGCGCCCGATCGCCAGCAGGCGATCCTGCATGACGACGGGAACAAGGCCCGTCGCGTCGGGGGCGATGTTGAGCAGCAGATTCCCGCCGCGCGAGCATTTCTCGACCAGTTCCTCGACGCACTTTTCGTTCGTCATGTAGTCTGCGACCGTCTCGAACCTGTTGTAGCCAAATGAATGTCCGATGCCGCGACACTCCTCCCACGGATGGCGGGCGAGAAGGTCTTCCACGCCTTTCTTTCCCTCCATGCCACCGTATTCGGTCGTGAAGTGGTCGCCGCACTTTCCGCGCATCCCCCTGCCCCAGCGGTCGTTGGCGACGACCGTGTCCTTCACCGGCGACTCGTTGTAGAGCCAGGCCAGGAACTCCGGTCCGCGCCATGTCTGCCACGAATAGTCCCATTCGCCGTCCGTCCAGACGATTTCGGGGCGATACGTCGTGACGAGTTCCTTCATCTGCGGCAGGACGATCTCTGCGACGAACCTCCCGATGTCCGTTTGGTTGTAGCGCGGATGCCGCCATTCGAGCAGCGAATAGTAGAACCCCATGTGCAGACCGGCCGCCCGAACGGCCTTTGCCAGTTCGCCGCAGATGTCGCGTCCGGGCCCCATCATCGTTGCGTTGAAGTACGGCGAATAGGCACTTGGCCATAGCGCAAAGCCGTCATGGAACTTCGACGTCAGCACGACGTACCGCGCACCTGAACGGCGGATCAGGTCCGCCCAGCGCTCAGGCTGGAAGTGCTCGGCCGTGAAGGCCGCCGCGAAGTCCGAATACGTCGTGTTCGGATGGTGCTTCGCGTGATAGTCGGGAAACGCCGGGATCGTCTTCCACCTCTGGGGGTTGCCGTAGTGCTCGGCGTAACCATCGTAGATGCCCGCTGCGCCCGTCGGCGCGAACGCCGGGACGGAGAACAGCCCCCAGTGGATGAAGATGCCGAACTTCGCGTCGCGCCACCATTGGGGACACGGGCGCGTGTTCAGCGACGCCCAGTCCGCCTCATACGTCTTGGCCTGTGTCGTTAACGTGGCGAAGAGCAGGCCAATCAATGCAATTTTGATTCTCATGATTATTGTCGTTGGGGTCCGTCCCCGGTTAGCGGTTGGGGTCTGTCCCTGGTTAGCGGAGGATGAGGACGCCGCCGGTGCGGCGCACGCGCAGCCAGAGGCCCGTGGCGTCCTTCATTGGCGTCACCGAATGGCGCGCGTAGTAGGTGGGGGTCTCGATTGTCCAGTTTGCGAGCAGGTTTCCGCCTTCCGTGAAGCGCAGCAGTCCGTAGTCGCCCGCCGCGGGTTCGCCGCCCTCGAACGCGACGGTCACCTTGCCCTGTGCCGGCGCGGCCACGAGCGTGCCCGACCCGTCGCAGCCGCCGTGGTTCGGCGCCGCGCGCGAGAAGTCGAGCGTGATCGGCCACGTGGCCTCGTCCGTTGATTCGATCGTCACCTCGCCCACGAAGCCCGTGAGACGTGCCGGCAGCGCCGCGACGTCCGGCGCCACGACCGTCGAGGCCGCGCACGTGCCCGTGATGTCGAGCGTCGCGTCGTTCACGCAGCCCGCGAGCGTGTCGTAGCGGAACGCCGTCGCCTTGTTCACGTTCGTCACCGTCACGTTCGCGTTCGACGACACGTAGATCGTCGTCGCCGAGTTGATCTCGCCGATCTCGAAGTTGCCGGGCCCGTAGGCGCCTTCGGGATTCTCGCTGGACGCGCCGCCGGGAATCGACGTGCGCAGGTGGACGCCGCCTCCGCTCAGCGCGCGCACGCGCACCGTGTTGTTCGAGCACGTGCCCAGCGCCGAACCGCCGCGCTTCATCGTGGAGAGGCTTGGCGTCCAGGTCGCGCCACCCACCGAAAGCTCGCCGATTTCAAGCGCCGGCGCCCCCTCGCCCCGCGGGCAGTAGAACACTTCCGGCGTGGAATAGGT
>CAVEDG010000163.1:0-4650 GCA_963614205.1 bacterium
GTCTATGTCAGAACCATCGCTTGATCACGTACGCAACATCGGCATCGTCGCCCACATCGACGCGGGCAAGACCACGACGACCGAACGCATCCTCTTCTACACCGGCAAGATCCACAAGACCGGCGAAGTGCACGAGGGCGACACCACCACCGACTTCATGATCCAGGAGAAGGAGCGCGGCATCACCATCCAGTCCGCCGCCATCTCCTGCACGTGGAAGGACTGGGCGATCAACATCATCGACACGCCCGGCCACGTGGACTTCACGATGGAGGTGGAGCGTTCGCTGCGCGTGCTCGACGGCGCCGTGTGCGTGTTCTGCGCCGTGGGCGGCGTGCAGCCGCAGAGCGAGACCGTGTGGCGCCAGGCCGACCGCTACGGCGTGCCGCGCGTCGCCTTCGTGAACAAGATGGACCGCATGGGCGCGGACTTCGGCCGCGTGGTCGAGGAGATGCGCGCGAAGCTCAAGGCCAACGCCGCGCCCATCGAGCTGCCCATCGGCCGCGAGGAGTCCTTCGCGGGCGTGGTGGACCTGCTCGAGATGAAGGGCATCGTCTACGACGAGGCAAGCGAGGGCAAGACCTTCACCGTGGGCGACATTCCCGCCGACCTCCGGGAGGCGGCCGAGCAGGCGCGCGCCGACCTGTGCGAGCGCGTGGCCGACCTCGACGAAGGCGTGATGGAGGCCTATCTCGAAAACGGCGACCTCACGGCGGACGAACTGCGCGCGGCGCTGCGCCGCCAGACGGTGGCCGGCACGATCGTGCCCGTGCTGTGCGGCACGGCGTTCAAGGACAAGGGCGTGCAGCCGCTGCTCGACGCGATCGGCCTCTATCTGCCCGCGCCGACGGATCGTCCGCCCGTGACGGCGACCGACCTCAAGAGCGGCGACAAGGTCACGCGCGCCCACGACGCGAAGGAGCCGCTCGCCGCGCTCGTCTTCAAGATCGCGACCGATCCCTACGTGGGGCGGCTCTTCTTCGTGCGCGTCTACTCGGGCGCGCTCAAGAAGGGCGCCAACGCCTTCAACCCCCGCACGCGCAAGCGCGAGCGCATCATGAAGATCGTGCGCCTCTTCGCCGACCAGCAGATCGAGGTCGAGTCCCTGTCCGCCGGCGACATCGGCGCGATCGTGGGGCTGAAGGAGTGCACCACGGGCGACACGCTCTGCGCCGAGATGAAGCCGCTCTACCTCGAGCGCATCACCGCGCCGCAGCCCGTCATGTTCATGGCCATCGAGCCCAAGAGCGGCGCCGACAAGGACAAGCTCGTGGCCGCGATGGAGCAGCTCGCCGCCGAGGATCCCACCTGCCAGGTGCGGCAGGACGAGGAGACCGGCCAGACGATCCTCTCCGGCATGGGCGAGCTGCACCTCGAGATCCTCGTGGACCGCCTCAAGCGCGAGTTCAAGTGCGCCGCGAACGTCGGCCGCCCAATGGTCAGCTACGTGGAGACCGTGACCGCGCCGGCGGTGAAGACGTTCACCTTCGACCGCGAGCTCGGCGGCAAGCGCCACGCCGTCACGCTCACCGTCGAGGTGCGTCCGCTCGACCGCGGCAAGGGTGTGCAGGTGGACGTGTCGCGCGACTTCCGCCAGGCGCTGCCCGATCCGCGTCTGGCCGACGTGGTCGTGCAGGGTCTGCGCGACGGCATCGCCACGGGCGTGCTCGCGCGCTTCCCGATGACCGACCTCGCCGTGACCGCCACGCGCTGCGAGCTCGTCGATCCCGAGATCTCGGACGAGATCGCCTTCCGCAGCGCGGCGGTGATGGGCTTCCGCGAGACGGCCGAGGCCGCCGCGCCGGAGTTCCTCGAACCGATCATGAAGCTGGAGATCACCACGCCGCCCGAAAGCGTGGGCGAAGTGCTCGGCGACCTCAACGCGCGCCGCGGCACGGTGCTCGACGTGGGCGAAGTGCTCGGCGACCTCAACGCGCGGCGCGGCACGGTGCTCGACATGGAACAGCGCGGCGACATGCAGGTCGTCCACGCGCGCGTGCCCATGGCCAAGATGTTCGGCTATTCCACCGCGATCCGCTCGCTCACGAAGGGGCGCGCCTCCTACTCGATGGAGCCGAGCGACTTCGCCCTCGTGCCGCGCAACGTGCGCGAAGAGATCCTCTCCCGCTAGACGAAGGGCCTCCGCATCATGGCGACGAATCCGTTTCTCGCAATCGGGGAGTTCCCCGACTTTCCGAACATGACCCCGGCCGCCGCCGACGCGGCGCTGCCGCAGCTCATCGCCGAGGCCCGCGCCCGCGTGGACGAACTGAAGCGCGCGGCCACGCCCACGTGGGAGGGCTTCGTGGTCGCGCTCGACGACGCGCAGCGGCCGCTCTTCGACGCCTGGGGCATCGTCTCGCACGAGCAGAGCGTGTGCAACAGCGAGGCGTGGCGCGCGATCGAGACGAAGTACCAGCCCGAGATCGTGGCGTTCTCCCTGCAGGTGGGCCAGTCGAAGACCTTCTACGCGCTCGCCAAGAAGGTGCGCGCGCAGCTTGCGCCCGGCGAGACCGTGCGCCGCCGCATCCTCGACAAGATGATCCAGGCCGCCGAGCTCGCGGGCGTGGCGCTCGAAGGCGCGCGGCAGGCGCGCTTCAACGCGATCCAGGCCGAGCTCGCGCAGCTCTCGAACGACTTCCACAACCATGTGCTCGACGCGACGAAGGCGTTTGCGCGCGACCTTGCGGACCCGGCCGACGTGGAGGGCCTGCCCGCGCAGCTGAAGGCGATGATGGCGGGCGCGAACGATCCCGAGAAGGGCCCGTGGCGCGTGACGATCGAGGACGCGGTCTACGCGCCGTTCATGAAGCACGCGCGCAACCGGGCGCTGCGCGAGACGCTCTTCCGCGCCCGCGCCACGCGCGCCACCGCGGGCGCGCTCGACAACACGCCGCTCATCGCGCGCATCCTCGCGCTGCGCGCCGAAATGGCCGCGCTGCTCGGCTACAAAAACTACGCCGACCTCTCGCTCGCCACGAAGAGCGCGCCGAACGTCGCCGCCGTCGACCGGATGATCGACGAGCTCGCGGCGGCCGCGCGTCCCGTCGCCGCGCGCGAAGACGCCGACCTTGCGGCGTTCGCCGCGGCGGAAGGCTTCACAGGCGCGCTCGCGCCGTGGGACCGCGCGTTCTGGAGCGAACGCCAGCGCGAGACGCGCTACGCCTATTCCGAGGCCGAGCTCGCGCAGTACTTCAATTTGCCCGACGTGCTCAAGGGCCTCTTCGCGCTCGCCACGCGCCTCTTCGGCGTGACGGTGGAGCCGATGCCCGAGCCCGTGCCCACGTGGCATCCCGACGTGGCGGTCTACCGCGTGCGCGGGGAGGACGGCGCCGTGCTCGCGCACTTCTACCTCGACCCCTATTCGCGCCCCGAGACGAAGAGCGGCGGCGCGTGGATGAACGAGTTCCGCTCGCGCGAACGCCGAGCGGACGGCACGCTGCGCCGGCCGCTCGCCGTGGTGTGCTGCAACCAGGCGCGTCCCGACGCGCGCGGCCGCGCCCTCATGCGCTTCACCGAAGTCGAAACCCTTTTCCACGAATTCGGCCACGCCCTGCAGAACATGCTCACGCGGGTGGACGACGTGGACGCCGCGGGCATCAACCTCGTGGACTGGGACGCCGTGGAAGTCGCCTCGCAGTTCATGGAGAACTGGTGTACGGACGCGAAGACGGTCAGGGCCTTCGCGCGCCACGTCGAGACGGGCGAACCGATTCCGGACGCCCTGCTCGCGCGCGTGCGGGCGGCGAAGAACTACCGCGCCGCCAGCGCCGCGCTGCGCCAGCTCGCGTTCGCGCGGCTCGACATGACGCTGCACGGAACGCCACCCGACGATTCCAACGCGCTCAAGGAACAGGCTTCGCCGCCTACATGCCCGGCGCGACCGTGCCCGAAGACCGCTTCCTCAACGCCTTCACGCACATCTTCGCAGGCGGCTACGCGGCCGGCTACTACGGCTACAAGTGGAGCGAGGTCATGAGCGCGGACGCCTTCGGCGCGTTCGAGGACGCGGGGCTGGACGACGAAGAGGCCGTGCGGCGCACGGGCCGGCGCTACCGCGAGACGATTCTCGCGCTCGGCGGCGGCACCGACCCGATGGAGGTCTTCCGCCAATTCCGCGGGCGCGCGCCCACGGTCGAGGCGCTGCTGCGCCAGACGGGTCTGCGGAAATGACGCCGCGCGCCGTGGTGGACGTGGCGCGGCAGACGATGACCGTGACGGATCGCCGCGGCGCTGTCGTGCGCGTCTACCGCGTCTCCACGGCACGGGCGGGACTCAACGCGCGGGAGGGCAGCGGCGGCACGCCGCCGGGGCGTCACCGCGTGGCGCGGCTCTTCGGCCACACCGCCGCGCCGGGCCAGGTGTTCGTGTCGCGCCGCGCGGTGAAGGGCCGGATTCTGCCGCCCGAGGCCTGGCGCGGAACGGGCGACAAGGACTACGTGCTCACGCGCATTCTCTGGCTCGACGGCCTCGAGCCCGGCGTCAACCGGGGCGACGCCGTGGACAGCCGCGCGCGCTACATCTACGTGCACGGCACAAACCAGGAGCAACTGCTCGGCACCCCCGCCTCGCACGGCTGCATCCGCATGGCCAATACCGACGTGATCGCCTTCTTCGCCTTCGCGCGCCGCCACCGCGACCTCGTCGTCG
>CAVEDG010000164.1:0-4570 GCA_963614205.1 bacterium
CGTGTTCGGCACGCGCAAGCAGATCGACGCCATGACCGGTCACGATTGAGCGGCGGCGTCTGAAAGCCCCTGGGTGAGCTCTTCGAGCTCGGTGGCGGCCTTCTCCCACGCTTCCGTGTAGCGGTCGATTTCGGCCTGAAGCGTGCGGACCTTGCGGTTCGCCTCCGCGAAGTCGGTGGTGGGCCTGGGGTTGAAGAGCTCCTCGCTCGTCGCGTCGAGCGCGGCCTGGAGTTCGTCGATCTTCTTCTCGCACGTGGCCACGGTCTTCTTGAGCTCGCGCACGCGCGGCGCGATCTTCGCGCGCTCGGCCGCGCGCTGCTGGCGCAGTTCCTTCGAGGTCAGGCGCGCGGGTTCGCCCGCGGCGTCGGCGGTCTTCTTCTCGACGGCCTTCGGCGCGGCGCGGTGCGCCTCCTTGGCGAGCAGTTCCGCCTTCTTCTCGCTGTAGTAGTCGTAGCCGCCGGGAAACTGGCGGATGCCCTCGCGCGTGATTTCGAGCACGGAGGTCGCCACGGCGCGCACGAACTCGATGTCGTGCGACACGAGCAGGATCGTGCCCGTGTACTTCTGCAGCGCCTCCTGCAGCAGCCGGCGGCCGTCGAGGTCGAGGTGCGTGGTCGGCTCGTCGAGCAGCAGGAAGTTCGGCGCCTGCAGGAAGAGGCGCAGAAAGGCGAGGCGGATCTTCTCTCCGCCCGAGAGCACGCCCACCTGCTTCTCCACGTCGTTCTCGTCGAAGCCGAACGCGCCGAGCTGGTTGCGGAAGTTCTTCTCGCCCGAAATGTTCGTGCCGCCCTGCCAGGCGTCCTTCGCCACGCGGTAGACGGTGAGATCGGGCGGAATCGTCTCGGCGAGCTCCTGCGAGAGGTAGCCCGGCACCACGTTGTGGCCGAGCACGGCCTTGCCGGCCGTGGGTGCGCGCCGCCCCGCGAGAATGCGCATGAGCGTGGACTTCCCGAGGCCGTTGTAGCCGATGAGCGCCACCTTGTCGCCGCGCGACACGTTGAACGACACGTCGTGCAGCACGTTGCGCGCGCCGTCGTACGAGAAGAACAGGTTCTCGCAGCGGAACATCTCGATGCCCGAGGGCGGCGGCGGCGCCAGGCGCAGCCGGCCGGACTGCGTGTAGCGCTTGGGCAGCACGATGCGCGCCTCGTCGATCTTGTCGATCAGCTTCTGGCGCGACTGCGCCTGCGCGGCCTTCGTGGCCTGCGCGCGGAAGCGGTCTACAAAGCGCTGCAGCTGTTCGCGGTGGTGGTCCTGGTTCTCCTTCGCCTGCAGCAGATGCTGATAGCGCACCTCGCGCTCGCGCATGTACCAGTCGAGATTGCCCTCGTAGCGCGTGCACGTGCCGGCGTCCACCTCCACGATGATGTCCGTGAGCGTGCGCAGCAGATAGCGGTCGTGCGAAATGAGCAGCAGCGTGCCGCGATACTGCTTGAGGAACTTCTGCAGCCACTCCACGGCGGGCAGGTCGAGGTAGTTGGAGGGTTCGTCGAGCAGCAGCAGGTCGGGCTTCGAGGCGAGCACGCGACTCAGCTCGGCGCGCATGCGCCACCCGCCCGAAAAGCTCGCGAACGGCTTTCCGAATTCCTCCACGGAAAAGCCGAGGCCGCCGAGCGCGACCTTCACGCGCGTCTCGAGATCGTAGCCACCGAGGTGCTCGAACGCCGTCTGCACCTCGCCGTACTCCTCCAGGATCTTCGCGTCGCCCGAGTCGAGCCGCTCCTCGAGCGCGCGCATGCGGGCCTCGAGCTCGTGGAAGCCGGGCACGCCGCGCAGCGTGTAGTCGAGCAGCGTCTCCTCCGGCGAATCCGGCTCCGGATGCTGCCGCGTGGAGCCGATGCGCGGATGCCCCTCGATCACGAGCTCGCCGTGGTCGGTGGACATCTCGCCGAGAATGATCTTGAAGAGCGTCGACTTGCCGGACCCGTTGGGCCCCACGATGCCGACGCGCTCGGAGGCGTTGACGCGGAAACTGACGTCCGTCAGGACGTCCTGCAGGCCATAGTGGACGGAAACGTTTTGAAAATCAAGCATGTCGTCTAGACCGCCACGCCCGCGTAGGCGGCCAGGTCGGCCACCGTCTTCAGGGGCTTGAAGTCCCCCGGGGCCACGTGCCGGCCATAGCGCTCCTCGAGCATCATGGCGAGCGCGAAGCCCGTGAGGGATCCCCAGATGGGAACGGCGCGGAAATCGTCCCCGGGCTTGATCTCGGGGACTTCCAGGATTTCCGCGACCTGTTCCAGAAACGTCTGCATGGGGCGTCAGTCCACGACCGGCGTGACCACCACGTTGCGGAAGTCCGCGTCGGAGTGGTCGCCCTGCAGGTAGATCGGGCCCTTCACGAACTCGTCGCTCGTGAGCGCGCCGCCCGTGCAGCCCATGATGGGCGCGTTGTCGATGATGTTCACGCCGTTGAGCTTCACCGTGATGTGGCGCTTGTAGAGGAGGGCCTCCACGTGCTGCCATTCGTTGGCGGGCTTTTCGGCGGCCACGCGCGGGGTGATGCGGCCGTAGAACGCGGCCATGTTGTGGCAGTCCACGGGCTTGCCGTAGCTGTCGAGCACCTGCAGCTCGTAGATGCCGCGCAGGTAGACGCCCGAGTTGCAGCCCGGCAGCACCTTCACGTCATACTCGATCTTGAAGTCGTAGAAGTCGGCGCGCGTGGTGACGAGGTTCGCGCTCGCGCCATCGCGCTCGCCCTTGGCGTTGCGCTTGATGCGGTTCGAGAGCACGCCGTCCTTCACCGTCCAGCCGAAGTAGTTGTTCGGGTTGAGCGACTTCCAGCCGTCGATGCCGTTGGCGAGCAGGTTGATCGGCGCGCCGAACTTGGCCTTGGCGCGGTCGGGGGCCGGCGGCAGCGCGGGGATGCGCTTGGCCTTGGCCGTCTCGCGGTTGAGTTCCTTGCCGTTGCCGTCCACCGTCACGAACGTGAGGTCGGCCATCGCGCCGGCGGCCTTGAGCGTGGTCACGCGGAAGCGGGCCTTTGCGGGATCCTTGTCGCCGCGCAGGCACTGGCGCATCGTGGCGGTGGCGCCGGAGACCTTCACGTCGGACTGCGGATTCGGCGAACCACCGGCCCAGAGCAGCTTCGCGCAGGGCTTGCCGTCCTTGTCGCAGATGCCGAGCCAGTAGGCGCCCGGCTTCTGGATGGCCCAGCGGCCCACGGCGCCGCGGCACGTGCAGTCCACGCAGGCGCAGGCGCCCTTCGGGCACGCGCAGTCGTTCGAGGTCGGCGCACAGGCGCAGGAGGAGCTGGCCGCCGTGACGCAGCCCGCGAACGCAGTCGCGAGAATCGCGGCCGCAATCATCGTCTTGATCTTCATTCTTGTATTCTCCGTTTTTCCGAAGTGGAAGGTAGTCTACCAATTCCGCTTCGGGTTGTAAAGAGCAGACGTAATGGGGCTGGTTTGACACGGCGAAAAGGGATGTGGTAGACTTTCATTGAAAATTCGCCGACGGGGACAGGCCCCCCAACGGTACAGGAGACAAAACATGAAGACAAGTCTGATGCTGATGATGTGCGCCGTGGCGGGCGCGATGTGGGGCGACGCGGCGCCGAAGACGCAGACGCGCGCCGAGTTCCGGATCCGCGATCCGTTCGTGCTCGTGGACGAAGGTACGTACTATCTCTACGAATCGAAACCGTGGTCGGGCGGAAACGGCGTGGGCGTACGCACCTCGAAGGATCTCGAGAACTGGAGCGCCGTGTCGCCCGCGATGACCCTGCCGGGCGACGTCAAGGCCACGGCCATCTGGGCGCCCGAAGTGCACCGGTACAAGGGAGCCTACTATCTGTTCACCACGCTCACGTTCGCGCCCGATCCGGCGCATCCGATCAAGCCGATGCTGCTGGATGGCCGAAAGGGCGGCGAACTGCAGCCGCGCGGCGTGTGGGTGTTCCGCGCCACGAGTCCGCGCGGGCCGTTCACGCCCGTGAAGACGGGCAGCGTGACGCCGGCGGACTGGATGTGCCTCGACGGCACGCTCTGGATTGAGAACGGTACGCCGTGGATGGTGTTCTGCCATGAATGGTGCCAGACGGGGAACGGGCGCATGATGGCCGCGCCGCTGAGCGACGACCTCTCGCGCTTCACCGCCGCGCCGATCGAACTCTTCCGGGCGGCGGACGCGCCCCGGGGCGGCAATGTCACGGACGGCCCGTTCCTTCTGCGCGACGCGGGCGGGAAACTGCGCATGATCTGGAGCAATTTCCTTGCGGGCACGGGCTACTGCGTGCTGCAGAGCACGTCCGCTTCGGGCTCGGTCAAGGGTCCGTGGGGCGGGCACGTGCCGGTCTACACGAAGGACGGCGGCCACGGCATGGTCTTCCGCGACCTGAAGGGCCACTCGGCGCTCACGTTCCATGCGCCCAACAGGAGGCAGGCCGAGCGCATGCAGCTCATCCCCGTCAAGGTGACGGCCAACGGCGTCGAGCTCGTCTCACGGTAGACCTTTGCAGCGTGAACAAGACGGAAAGCATGCGTCCTCTCGTTACGCCGTGCATCGGATTATGATAGACACGGCGAACGGAGATTTTGTAAACTGTTCGTCGCAAGGATAGATCAGCATG
>CAVEDG010000165.1:0-4485 GCA_963614205.1 bacterium
ACAACATCGCGCGCCTGAACCGCGCCTACCTCGCCGCCCGCGCCACGGAAGCGTAGGCGCGTCTCAGGGCGTCGCGTCGATCCAGCGCTTTCCGCGGCGTTTGAGCAGACGGTCTCCGGGCCGGGGCGCGAGATGGAGGCGGGGGCCGAAGTAGAATTCGGCGGAATAGGGCGGCTCGCGCTTGAGGAACGAGACGCCGCGGCCAGGATCTTCGGCGCGCAGGGCGCGGAACGTCCAGCCCGGCATCTTGCTCGTGAAGAGGCTCGTGTAGGCAAGCGTGCCCACGAGCGCGATCACGCAGAGAACGGCGGCGGCAGGCGCCACGCGCCGTGTCCATGCCGGACGGTTTTCGCACAGCGCCAGGCGCGCGGCGAAGAGCGGCACCGCGGGCAGCAGGTAGGCGAGCGGCACGCGGCTTGTCAGGCACCAGAAGCCCGTGATCGCCACGAGTCCCCAGGCGAGCAGCGTGTCGGGCGCCGCGCCGCGCAGCGGCAGGGCCGCGCGAAGGGTCTCGCGCCAGGAGCCGCGCCGCCAGAACAGCAGCGGCGTCCAGGGCAGCGTGACGACCGCGGCCCAGACGAGCGCCATGCCGCGGAAGGTCTCGCGCCCCGCGCCGTACTTGTCGCCGTAGTCGTGCACGAGGAAGCGCAGCAGATTTTCGTGGAGGAAGAAGTACTTGAGGAAGCCCGGCGTGGCGCGTTCCATCAGCGCGTACCACGGCGCGGCGATGAGCAGGAAGAGGAGCGGCCCGCCGATCCAGTCATGCCGCGCCAGCTGCCGCAGCCGGTGATTGGCGACGGCGTCGAGCGCCACGGGCAGGCCGAAGAGCACGAGCGCCACGGGGCCTTTCACGAGCATGCCAAGGCCGAGCAACGCGAAGACCGCGCGCGACGTCCAGGGGCTTGGCTTCTGGATGAAGCAGGTCTCCAGCAACAGCGCCCCGCCCACGCAGCACGTGAGCAGAATGTCCGTCATGCAGAAGCCCGCCGTGGCATAGAACGCCACGGAGGTCGCGCACGCGACCACGGCGAGGCGGGCCGCCGCGCCGCCGTCGTCGGGACGCAGCCGGCGCAGCGTGTAGAAGAGGAGGCCAAGCAGCGCGGCGGCGGCGAGAAACGGCGGCAGACGCACGGCGAGCTCCGTGCGGCCCAGCGCGCGGCAGAAGAGGCCGCCCGTCTGGAACAGCAGCGGCGGCTTGCCGTCGAAGCTCTGGAACACGCCGTCGTGGATGAAGCGCGGCACGAGGAAATCGCCCGACTCCGCCATGTTCGCGCAGATGGCGGCATAGCGGCCTTCGGAGGGATCGAAGACCGGCGTGACGATCATGACCGCAAGGCGCGCGAGCGCGAGCGCGGCAAGCAGAACGAAGAAGCTGTTCCGGACAGTTTTCATGACATCCAGTCTACACCCGCGGCGTGTCGCCAACCTTGTGCCAAAATGACCATCCGGCAAGGTTGGCGACACGGCCTCGTGCCGCGCCTGGCCGGGTTCATCCGCGGGGCAGATGTGGTATACTAGGAGACTCGGAATTTTGAACAGGAAACGTCAGGAAGGAACGAGCCATGGGCCCCGTCTACACAACTGAAAACGAATGTCAGGACTGCTACAAATGCGTGCGGCACTGTCCGGTGAAGGCCATCCGCATCGTGGGGGGCAAGGCGAGCGTGATTCCCGAGGCGTGCGTGTCGTGCGGCGAGTGCGTGAAGGTGTGCCCGGCGCACGCGAAGAAGATCCGCAACGACCTCGCGCGCCTGCGCCAGCTGCTTGAATCGGGCGCGAAGGTCTACGCTTCGGTGGCGCCGAGCTTCACGGCCTACTTCAGGGGCATCCCGATCGAGCGGCTCGCGCGCGCGATGCTCGACATCGGCTTCGCGGGCGTCTCCGAGACGGCGCACGGCGCGGAGAGCGTGAGCGCGCACGTCTCGAAGCTGCTGGAGGAGGTGCCCGGTGCGCCGATCCTCATCTCGAGCGCGTGTCCGGCGGCGGTGGACATGATCCGCAAGTACCTGCCGGCGTGGGCGAAGTTCATCTCGCCGCTGCCGTCGCCCGTGCGCGCGCACTGCCGCCTGCTGCACGAGGCGTATGGCGACGACGTAAAGGTCGTCTTCTTCGGGCCGTGCGCGGCGAAGAAGAACGAGGCCGACGCGCATCCCGACGAACTCGCCCTTGCGGTCGTCTTTCCCGTGCTGCGCCAGCTGCTCGAAGAGCACGGCGCGCTGCCCGAGTTCGCGCAGGAGGACGCCGAGCTCGCGCTCGGGCCCGCCGAGGAAGGCCGCTTCTACTCCGTGGAGGGCGGCATGAACGACACGCTGCGCACGGGCGCGGAGAGCGTGCGCTTCGTGGCGATCTCCGGCCTCGAGAACCTGCGCCGGCTCCTCTCCGGGCCGCCGCCGACGGAGAAGCGCGGGCGCACGGTGTTCCTGGAGGCGCTCGCCTGCCCCGGAGGCTGCGTCAACGGCCCCGCGATGGAGAAGGGCGCCACGATCGACGACCTCTTCGACACGGACGCGATCTCCGCGCTGCGCACGTCCGCGGGTCGCTGCTTCACGCACTGCGGCACGGCGGCCTACCCCGCCGCCGCGGTGCCCGAACCCGACCTCGACGAGACGCAGATCGCCGCCGCCCTTGCCCGCGTGGGCAAGTTCACGAAGGCGGACGAGCTCAACTGCGGCGCGTGCGGCTATTCGTCGTGCCGCGACTTCGCGCGCGCCCTGCTCGCCGGCAAGGCCGAGGAGGCCATGTGCCACAACTTCCTGCGGCAGAACTTCCAGCGCACCTCCAACGCGCTCATCAAGTACATCCCCGCCGCCGTGGTCATCGTGGACGGCGAGCGCTGCATCTCCGAGTGCAACCGCAACTTCGCCGACCTCGTGGGCGCGGGCGAGATCTACGAGACGCTCGGCAACCTCAACTCGCTCGCGATCGACGACTACCTCGCCGACTTCGGCGACCTCTTCACGGGCGCGCTCGAGCACGGCAGCGAGATCGAGAAGTTCAACCAGCATCTCGGCGAGCGCATCGTCAACATCTCCGTGTTCCCCATCGCGCGCGGCAAATACGCCGGCGCGGTGATTCAGGACGTCACGAAGAACGAGCTGCACCGCGAGCAGATCGCCGCCCGCGCGCAGGAGGTCATCCGCAAGAACGTCCTCACCGTGCAGCAGGTGGCGCGCCTCTTCGGCGAGCACATCGCCGAGACCGAGATCATGCTCAACGAGATCGCCGGCACCTACACGGCGCAGACGCAGGCCGAAAGCCACGGCGTGATGCACAGCGGGGGCTTCAACTGATGATGACGGACGATCTCTTCATCGAGATGGAGGCCACCCAGTTCACGAAGACGGGCCAGGCCGCCTGCGGCGACGACGTGCAGCTGCTCACGATCGAGAAGGAGAACCGCTCGCTCGCCGCCCTCTCCGACGGCCTCGGCTCCGGCGTGAAGGCGCACGTGCTCGCCAACATGACGACCACGATGGCGCTGCGGTTCATGCAGTCGAACCTCGACCTGCTCGAATCCGTGGAAATCATCATGGACGCGCTGCCCGTCTGCGAGGTGCGCAAGATCAGCTATTCCACCTTCTCGCTCTTCGACTACCGCCTGGGCGGCCGCGCGCGCATCATCGAGATGGGCAACCCCGCCTACGTGCATCTGCGCGGCACGGAGGAGGTGTCGCCCGCGCGCGACCGCACCGTGGTCTCGCCGCACTGGCCCGACCGCGAAGTGCGCGAGGTGGAGGTGGACGTGGAGCCCGGCGACCGCATCATCCTCTGCTCGGACGGCGTCACGCAGAGCGGTCTCGGCGCGGGTCTGCCCGACTACAAGTTCGGCTGGCGCCGCGCCGGCATGCTCGCCTTCGCGCAGGACGAGATCGCGCGCGAGCCCGATCTCTCCGCCGCCGACCTCTCGCGCCGCATCGCCTGCTTCGCGAAGAACATCACCCCGGCCGCGTGCAAGGACGACATCAGCTGCCTCGTGATCTACTTCCGCCATCCGCGTGTGCTGCGCATTCTCACCGGGCCGCCGTTCTACCGCGAGCACGACGCCGAGTTCGCCCGTCAGGCGAATCTCGGCGAGGACCACGTGATCGTGTGCGGCGGCACCACCGCGAACATTCTCGAGCGCGAGCTCGGTGGCCACGTGAAGATCGATCTCGCGGCCATGCGCGGCGCGGGCGGGCTGCCGCCCAGCGGCGTGCTGCCGGGCGTGGCGCTGTGCACCGAGGGCATCCTCACGCTCTCGCACGTGTGCAAGGCGCTGGAGACGAAGCAGTCCCCCATGGGCCAGCCACTCGCCGCGCGCCAGATCCTCGAGCGCCTGCTCACGCACGACCGCATCGAGTTCGTGATCGGCACGAAGGTGAACGAGAGCCACCAGGATCCCAACATCCCGCAGGATCTCGAACTGCGCCGTTCCGTCTTCCACCGCATGCAGGCCGCGCTCGAGCGCAACTACCGCAAGATCGTGACGGTGAACTACTACTGACG
>CAVEDG010000166.1:0-4483 GCA_963614205.1 bacterium
GCCTCAGCTTCGACTCCAAGACGCGCCAGTTCGTCGAGGGCAAGGTCGAGAAGATGATGCCGAGTGCCGTGGATGAAAAACGATCGGTCGATTGACAAAGTATACGAACCCATTGTGCGCTGATTTGTGGTATACTTTGCCGGCAAATGTTTTTTCGCCTGATTCGGTTCATTTCCCTCAATGAAAGGTTTCTGCATGAAGACTAACAAGAAAAACGCGCCGCAGACGTTCGGCGCGCGGTTGGCGCTGTGCGCGCTGGGCGTGTCGCTCGTGGCGCTGGTGGTCTACGGGCTCACGCTCGCGGGCTACGTGTTCCCGGGCGCATCGGCGCATCTCTTCACGCAGTGGATGGGGTTCGACGCGCTCTCCGCGCCGAAGAGTCCGATCTGGGGCGCGCTCGTGAAGTGGGTGGGCGGCCTGTCGTTCCCGGCGAACGTGGCGCTGCGCATCAACCTCGTCTCGCTCGTGTGCGGCGTGCTTTCCGCGGGGCTCGCGTGCGCGCTCACGGGCTTCTTCGTGCGCTGCTCGATGCGCCAGGAGGATACGGTCAAGTACGTCGATGGCGCGAGCGTGGCGGCCGGTCTCACGGCGGGTCTCGCGTGCGTGTTCTCCACGGCGCTGTGGCAGACGGCCACGCATCTCGAAGTCCGTCTCTTCGACGCGACGTGCGCGCTGGCGCTCTTTGCGCTGTTCATTCCGATGCTGCGGTTCCCGAAGTTCTTCCTCACGGGCGCGGCGCTCGTGGGCGTGGGCGCGGGCGTGGGGCTCGTGGAGGGCGTCACGTTCGTGCCGGCCGCGGCGCTCTACCTCTTCGCCCTCGTGGTGGCGGCGGTGAAGTCGGGGCGGAAGTTCTATCTGCCCGCGGGCCTCTTCCTCACGTGCGCGGTCGTGGCGTATCTCGTGACGGCGAACTGCGTGGCCAATGCGTATCTCGCGCTGCCTGAGGCGGCGGCGGGCGACTTCAAGGCGGCGGGCGACGTGCTCGTGAACGCGCTGCAGGGCTTTGCGCACGAGATCCGGCAGTGGGTGCAGCGGCCGGGCTGGCTCTTCCTCTTCGTGCTGGCGGTGCTGCCGTTCACGGCGTGTCTTTTCGCCGCGCCGCGCGGGCTCAACAACGAGCGCACGTGGAGCCAGTATCTCTTCCACGTGGCGATGACGCTCTGCGTGATCCTCGCCTTCGCCACGCCGCTCGCGCCGGAAAGCCAGATGCGCGCGCTGGGCATTCCGCCCGTGCTGACTTCCCTGCTCGTCACGCTCACGGCCGGCTATCTCGCGGCCTACTGGTACGTGCTCGCCCGTGCGCCGGAGGCGATGGCCGAAGGCAAGGAGCTCACGGCCGAGGCCAAGCTCGGCCGCCGCGTGGCGCCCGCCGCCCTCGGCACGCTGCTCGGCGTGCTCGCGCTCGCCGCGTTCGTGAACGCCTTCGGCGCCGCGCGCGACCGCGGCTCCTACGCCGACGTCTGCGCCAACGAAATCCTCGACCGCCTCGGCAACCGCGCCTGGCTCGTGACGGACGGCCTGCTCGACGACCACCTGCGCATCGCCGCCGCCACGCGCGGCAAGGCGCTCAACCTCGTGTGCCTGCAGCGCGACATGGACGACGCCTACCTCAAGGAACTCGCCGCCCTCGTGCGCGAACGCGGCCTCCAGGCCGGCCGCGCCAATCTGCCGCTCTCCATCGAGCTCGGCGTGCTGCCGTTCCTGCAGGACTGGTTCACGGGCGATCCCGACGTGGGCGACAAGGCCGCCATCTTCGGCGTGCCCGACTTCTGGTTCATGGCCGAGCGCCAGCCCGTGCCCGAATGCCTCTTCTTCGGCGGCGCGCGCAACGTGAAGAAGGACGTGGACGGCGCCAAGCTCTTCGCCGACTTCAAGGCCTTCTGGGGCAAGATGGAAAGCGTGCTCCACGCCGAGAAGCGCACCGGCTCGCGCGACATCTACAAGGCCAAGGATCCCGTGGACGCGCTGCGCCTGCAGCTGCGCCGCCACGTGGGCTTCCTCGCGAACAACCTCGGCGTGCTGCTGCAGGATCTCGGCCTCGACAAGGAGGCGTTCGAGATCTACGAGCTCGTGCTGCGCACGATCGACCGCGACAACATCTGCACGCTCTTCAACGAGTTCGAGATGGCGCGCGCGGGCGTGCCCGCCGCCGTCGCGCGCAAGGGCGAGATCGAGAAGCAGCTCAAGCTGATCGTGGACGACCCGAAGCGCCGCTACGTGCTCTGGTCGCTCTCGCGCTACTACGGCTACATCCGCGCGCCGGAGATCTTCGCGCGCATGGGCTACGCCTGGGCGCGTTCCGGCCAGACGGGCAACGCCATCGCGCAGGTGCAGCGCGCGATCGACTTCGTGCCGGCCGACCGCCAGGCGGGCCTGCTCAACATGATGGCCGCGATCTACGCGAGCGGCCGGCAGTCGGCGAAGTCGCGCGACGTCTACAACAAGGTGCTCGCCTCCGACGCCACGAACCACGACGCGCTCATGGGCCTCGCGCGCCTCGCCCTCCAGGACGGCGCGGTGAACGAGGCCAAGGAGCATCTGCAGAAGGCCGTGAAGGCCGCGAAGAACGCCGAGACGGCGAGCTTCGACTGGGCCTTCCTCCACCTCATGAACAACGACCTGCCGGCCGCGCGCCTCGCCCTCCAGAAGGTGACCGACCTCCAGCCGAAGTCCCTGCAGGCCTGGTCGCTGCTCGCCGGCACGCTGCTGCAGTCGTTCGATGCCGCCAAGGACGAGAAGGCGCGCAAGAAGATCCTCGAGGAGCTCGACGACGTGATCCTGCCGAAGATGGAGGCGATCGCCGCCTCGCCGCGCGACTACCACGTGCAGGTCACGCGCGCGCTCGTGCTCATGCGCAAGGGCAAGGACTTCCAGAAGGCCGCGCGCGACGCGCTCGTGGTCGCCGCCTCCACGCGTCCCGACGCCGCCGTGGTCGGCGACATGATCCTCAATCTCGACATCTCGATGGACGACGCCGAGGGCGCGGAGAGGCACGCGCGCCAGGTGCTGCGCCAGGATCGCCACAACAAGCTCGCCAACTACGTGATGGGCTCGCTGCGCCTGAGGGAAGGCGACTACACCACGGCGGAGACGTTCCTGCGCCTCTCGGTGGAGCAGCCGCGGCCGCTCGCCGCCGCGCAGAACGACCTTGCCGAGACCCTGCGCCGCCTGCAGCGGCCGGCCGACGCGGAGACCTTCGCGCGCGCGGCCGTGCGCACCGCCCCCGACCTCTACGTGGCCTGGGAGACGCTCGGCTCGGCGCTGCTCGACCAGAACAAGGCGCTCGACGAGGCCGAATCGTGCGTGAAGAAGGCCATCGACCTCTCGAAGAAGGGCGCCGCCGGCGCGGACATCCGCATGCAGATCACGCTCGCGCGCGTGCAGATCGCCAAGGGCGACCTCGCCCGCGCCCGCGCCACGCTGCGCGCGCTCCGCAGCCATCAGGACGAACTCTCGAAGTTCGACCGCGGCGAAGTCGAGAAGCTCCAGAAGTCCATGTCGGTGAAGAAGTAGGTGAAGGCGCCGCATTCCATTCTGCTGCTGGCGCTGCTCTCGTTTGTGACACCAGCCTTGGCCTTCTCGAACTGGCACGTCGGGCCGTTCTTCGAATACCGCCACGACGCGACGCCGCAGGGCGACGCCACGTTCTGGGCGCTGCGCCCGTTCTACGCGCAGGTGCGCGACGCCGGCGCGCGGGAGACGGCGGACGACGCGCTCTGGCCGCTCGTCTCCTACCGCAGCCATGCGGACGCCGCGTGGTGGCACGCCTTCCTGCTCGCCTTCGGCGACACGCGCGACAACGATCCCTCGTGGTCGTTCAACCTCGTGCCGTTCTGGTCGAGCGGCACGGACCGCAAGGGCAACGACTACTGGGGCTTCTTCCCGTTCTACGGCCACCACCCGCACGTCTTCCTCGTGGACGACTGGGACTACGTGCTGTGGCCGATCTGGCATTCCTATTCGGTGAAGGGCGTGCGCAGCCGCGCGGTGCTGTGGCCGTTCGTGACGTGGCGCGAGGCGCCGCGCGAGGGCTTCGGCGTGTGGCCGTTCTACGGCGCGGCGCGTCTGCGCGAGAGCCACCACCACTACGCGCTGTGGCCGCTCGTGACCTGGGCGCGCTACGACGAAGACCGCGACACCTCCGGCGCGGGCACGTCGTGGTGGGCGCTGCCGTTCTACGGCGAAGTGCGCCGCGCGCGCGAGCGCCAGACGCTCGTGATTCCGCCGTTTTTCTCGTACACGGAGACGCCCGTCGCCCGGCGCCTGCGCGTGCCGTGGCCGCTCGTCGATCTCGAGGCCTCCACCACGCGCGACCGCATCTCCATCTGGCCGCTCTGGGAGCAGCTGCGCGGCTACTCCTACGCCACGAACGGAAATGCGCGCGTGACCGGCCCGGTCGAGGAGCGCACGTGGCGCTTCGGCTGGAAGCTCATCGAGCGCACGGTGCTGTCTACGGAGCGCACGCGCGAGACGCGCTTCACGT
>CAVEDG010000167.1:0-4463 GCA_963614205.1 bacterium
CCATGTCCATGCCTGAACCCAACGACGCCCATCGGCCGGTCGTCTACGTCGACCGCGCCACGGGGCGGCGCGTCACCGAGACGGTGATGGGCGACCGCGCCCTGCGCTTCGCCTACGAGACCCTGCTCGGACGCACGCTCTGGACGGTGCTCTTCGGCTCGCGGCTCGTTTCCGCGCTCATGGGGCGCCGCTACGATTCGCCGCGCTCGAAGACGGCCATTCCCGCGCTCGCCAACCTGCCGGGCTGCCACCCGGAGGAGGCCGAGCGGCCGGCGGACGAGTATCCCTCGTTCAACGCCTTCTTCACGCGCCGGCTCAAGCCCGGGGCGCGTCCGCTCGGCGACGGCGTGGTGAGCCCCGCCGATGGCCGGCTGCGGCTCTACCTCGGCGCGGACGCCGACACGCCGTTCCCGCTCAAGGGCGCCACGCGCGCGCTGCGCGCGGTCTTCGACGGCGCCGCGCCGGCGGGCCGCTACGACATCGCGGTGATCCGCCTCGCGCCCGTGGACTACCATCGCTTCCACTTCCCCTGCGCCTGCGAGACGCCCGAGCCCGTGCGCGTGGTGCCGGGCGCGTATCATTCCGTCAATCCCATCGCGCTGCTGCGCCGGCCCGACGTCTATGCGGAGAACGAGCGGCAGATCGTGAAGTGCCGCGCTGCGTTCGGCGACTTCTGGCTGGTGGACGTGGGCGCGTTCGGCGTGGGCACGATCGTGCAGACCTACACGGGCGCGCGCCACGCCAAGGGCGACGAGAAGGGGTATTTCAAGTTCGGCGGCTCCACGGTCATCCTGATCGCGCCCGCCGGGAAGATCGCGTTCGACGCCGACCTCGTGGCCACCTCCGCCGCCGGGCTCGAGACGCGCGTGCTCTGCGGCGAACGCATTGGGGAGACTGCATCATGATCCTGCACCTGAACGGCCTGAAGGTCGCCTGCATCATCGGCGACCGCGCATACGAACGCGCGCATCCGCAGACGCTGCTCATCAACGTCTCGCTCGTCCTGCCCGTCGGCGCCGACGAGACCGACGCCCTGAAGGACACGATCGACTACGTGGCGCTTTCGGAGGCCATCCGCGCGGCGCTCGTCGCGGCGCGGTGCCAGATGATCGAGCATGCGGCGAAGATCGTCTACGACACGTGCGCGGCGCAGTGCGAGGCGTTCCATCCGGACGCGGACGTCGCGGGGGTCACGGTCACGAAGACCGGCACGCTGCCGCAGCTCGAATCCGTCTCGGTTTCGTACCCGTGACGGGCGCGGCGGCGCCTAGCGCTTCATGAGCGCGGCGAGCACCTCGTCCTTCTCGGCGATCTCCTCGGGCGTGAGGCCCTCGATTTCGTGCGGGAAGACGATCCAGCGGTCGAGCGTGCGCACGTGGAAGTCGGGCTTGTAGGCGGTGACGTTCTTCTCGGGCTTCCAGTAGACGCAGGCCATGCGCATGTCGCAGCCGAGGCCTTCGAGGCGTTCGTGCACGGCGGCGGCCGTGCGGCCGGTGTCGAACACGTCGTCGACCACGAGCACCTTCGTGCCGGGCTTGAGCTGCGCGAGCACGCCGTCGGCATGCTCGAACTTCACCTGCGTGTTGCTCGTGCCGATGCCCGTGTAGCTCGAGCACTTGATCGGCATGTGGCGCACGGAGACGCCGTTGACCTTGAGGAACTCGTGGATCGCCACGCCCACTTCCGCGCCGCCGCGCCACAGCGCGAGCAGCACGTCCGGCCGCCAGCCCGAATCAAGCACCTGGCGCCCGAGGCGCCACATATCGCGCAGATAGTCCCGCGCATCGACATAGACTTTCTTTTCCATGCCCAAAAGTATAGCACAAGTTGGGCCGTTGCGGCTCTGCGCGTGGACTCTATGGCCGGATCGTCGTTGTGCCGGGCGCGAGGTCGAGCGTCTGGCCGCCGAACGTGAAGACGCCCGGCACCGGCGTCGTCACCGTGCCCGTGGCGCGGCCGTTCGCGAACGTGAGGTCGACCGCGATCATCTTGCCCGACGGATGCGGGTAGCTGGCGCGGAACGATTTGAGCCCGCCGGGCTGCGGCGCGATCCTGACGCGCTCGAAGAACGGCGCCGCGCTGCGGATGCCCGCCACGCCCGTGCGCAGGAACCAGAGCGGATGCGAACCCCACGCATGGCAGTCGCTGCGCGAATCGTACCCGGGGCCCTCCGGCATTTCGAGACACGTGGTCGCGCCGAGCTTCACGTAGTCCTTCCACATGTCGAGCCGCTTGAGGAAGAGGTCGGCGCGGTGGAACTTGAAGTACGTCTCGAAGAGGTAGTACGAGAAGTAGACGGTCGTGCGGGCGAGAGTCGGCTCGGTGACAAGCTTGTCGAAGAGCGCCTGCGCGCGGGCGCCCTCGAAGACATCCGCCAGCAGCGCGAGGCTCTGCGCGTGTTCGGCAAAGACCTTGTGCGCCTCGTCGCTCGCGAAGAGCCCGCGCGTTTCGTCGAAGAACGTGGCGACGATCGCGGCCTTGAGGCGTGCGGCCTTTTCCGTCCAGTGCGCGGCGAGATGCGTGTTGCCGAAGGCCGCCTCGATGCGCGCGGCGCCCTGCAGCGCGGCGAGGTAGAAGAGATTGAGCTCGGCATTGGCGCCGCCGCCCTGCGAACCCTGCGCACAGCCGCCGCCCCAGCCCCGCACCCAGTCCATGAAGCTCCAGCCCGGCAGGTTCGCGATCAGGCCGTCCGCGCGCTCGTAGAGCGCGAAGCTGCGCAGCGTGTCCGTCAGCGCGGGCAGACGCGCCCGAAGCCAGTCGCGGTTGGCGTGGTTCATCAGGTAGTCCGCGTACATGCCGAGGTAGCACAGCGTGTAGGAGGCGCCTTCCTGCACGCCGCGCGTCGGGTAGTTGAAGGGCACGGTGCCGTCGTCGCGGCGATTGAGCGCGTAGATCTCGATTGCGCGGCGGATGATGCGGTCGTCGGACGACATCGCGGAGAGAATGTTCAACTGCACGCGCGTGTCGCCGGGATACATCTGCTGTTCGTAGAACGGACAATCGAAGAGCATTTCGTGGCAGCACATCTGCATGCCGCGCGCGCAAATGCGCTGGACGTCCGCAAGCGCCGGGTCGTCCGGCGTCTCGAACGTCGATTCGCATTCCACGGGATAGCGCGTCTCGATGAGCGCGAGATCCTCGAGCACGACGGGCTCCGCGCCCGCCGTGACCACGAGCTCGCACCAGCGGCCGCAGCGAAACCACGGCGGACGGAACGTGGCGCGGTCGCGACCGTCGAACACGAAGCGGTCGCCGAAGCCGTTGAACGTCTTGCCTTTCCATTCGGCGCGGTTGCCCTTGAAGTTGCCCTTGATCTTGGGATCGGGCGACGGCCCGCGCAGCGACTCGGCCCACTTCCACATCATCTTGCCGCCCTTGCCGCCCTTGACGACGGCCTCCGGATAGGCGCAGATGTAGCGGTCGAGATCCCAGAGAATCGTCCGCGTCTCGCCTGCGGGAATGGTCAGAGGGAAGGTCATCTCGCCGCCCGTCACGAAGCGGCCGGGCCGCACGCGCGCCGCCATCTGGTCGGGCAGCTGCGAGGGATAGAGCAGCCAGCCCTTCTGGCGCAGACCGTAGCCGTTGCCGCCGCCTATCGCCGCACGCACCACGGCGGGCGTCTTCCAGTCGGCAATTTTCACGTCGAACGGGCCCGTGCCCGTGAGCTCGAACCCGTCGCCCCCGCCCCAGGCGCCGCCGCTTTTGCCGATGGCCTTCATGTTCGTGATGGCGCCGCACATCCACTTGCCCTTGCCCGTGGTGAGCAGGGCATCGTAGACGCCTTCCGCCTTCAGGCAAAAGCCCGGCCAATATGAAAGCTGCGCAAGCGGCGCCAAGTTGCCAAGGCTCCACCCCGTCGCCTCCAGTACGTGCTCGCCCGGCGTCAGGGCAATGCGGTAGCTCTGATACGTCCAGTTCTCGACCGTGCCGCGATGCGGCCCGCGCGCGACGAACTGCCCGTCGAGCGTCAGAAGGAAGCGCTCGTCGCCCGTGACGTCGATTTCAAGGGGAGCGCCGTCGGACGTGAACGCGCAGCGGTAGCGCACCACGCGCGGCATGTAGGCGAAACACCCCATGTTCGCGCCGTCGGGATGCGAGATCCACGCCGCCTGGTCGATCGCCTGCACGGGCATAATGCCCGTGTTGCCGCGCGTCAGCCGCGCCGGCCGAAACACGCGCTCGACGTTCACCGTTCCACACAGCGCCGCGCCGACGCCCAGCAGGGCAGCCACGCAGACCGCAACTCGATTTCCGGATGTGTTGTTCATAGGCAGAAGAGTATATCAGATTTTCCGGTGGGGCGTAAAAGATGATATACTACACTGCGAACAGCAGCAAAAGGATTCTATGAACACACTCAGCTATGAGGAACTCGAACGCCAGGACTACAAGGGCTATCTCCTGAAGAACGCGCCGGAGCGCGTCCTCCAGTTCGGCGAGGGCAACTTCCTCCGCGCGTTCGT
>CAVEDG010000168.1:0-4430 GCA_963614205.1 bacterium
CGAGGCCCTGGCGCATCTGCGGCGCCAGCACCTGGCTTTGGCGCATGCCCTGCGCCAGACTCATGCCCGAATTCATCGTCCCGAAAACCTTTTTTCGCGTGGAATCAAGGCCATCATGATAGCACACTCGCCCCTGCTCGTCAATTCCGGCTCGCCCGGCTAGCAGAAGTTCAGCGCGTCGACGTCGAAGGCGATGCGCAGGTCGCGCGGGGCGGGGCGCGCGGATTCGATCCACGTCACGGCCGCGACGATGTCCTTCGCCGCGGGCGCGCGCACGACCACCTGGTAGCGGAACCAGCCCTCGGCCCGCGCGAGCGGCGCCTCCTCGGCCTCCGACACGCGGAAGAGGTCGGCCTGCCGCGCGGCGTTGTAGCGCGTGGCCCACGAGGCGAGCGACTGCGCGTAGAGTCCGGCCCAGTCGCGCGCGAGCGCGTCGTTCTGCGCGCGGAAGAGCAGCGTCGCCATGCGGCAGTACGGCGGGAAGTAGGCGGCGCGGCGCGCGGCGAGCTCCGGCGCGGCAAACGCGGCGAAGCCCTGGTCGCTCGCGGCGGCGGCGATGGCCGGCGCATCGGGCGAGAACGTCTGGATGTAGACTTCGCCCGGCTTCTCGGCGCGCCCGGCGCGGCCGCTCACCTGCGCGAGCAGCTGGTAGGTGCGCTCGCTCGCGCGCGGATCGGGACGGTTGAGCGACGTGTCGGCGTTGAGCACGCCCACGAGCGTGACGTTCGGGAAGTCGAGCCCCTTGGCGATCATCTGCGTGCCGATGAGGACGTCCGCCTTGCCGGCGCGGAAGGCGGAGAGGATGTCGTCGTGCGAGTACTTGCGCGAGGTGGAGTCGGCGTCCATGCGCAGGATGCGCGCGTGGCGGAAGCAGGCGCAGAGCGCCGCCTCGGCGCGCTGCGTGCCGATGCCGGCGTAGGTGAAGTCCGTGCCGCGGCATTCGGGGCACGCGGCGGGCATGTGCCGCCAGCCGCCGCACACGTGGCAGCGCAGGCAGTTGTCCGCGCGGTGGTACGTGTAGGGCACGGAGCAGTTCGGGCACTGGGCGACCCACGCGCAGGCGGGGCACTCCAGCACGCGCGAGTAGCCGCGCCGGTTGAGGAAGAGAATGGTCTGCTCGCCGCGTTCGAGGCGCTGCTGCACGGCGTCGAGCAGCAGCTGGGAGAAGATCGCCACGTGGCCCGTGCGCGCGGCCTCCTCGTCCATGTTCACGAGATGCACGGTGGGGAGCGCGCGGCCGGCCACGCGGTTCGGCACGGAGGCGAGCAGGTACTTGCCGAGCTGCGCGTTGTGCCATGATTCGAGCGACGGCGTGGCGCTGCCGAGCACGGCGACGGCGCCTTCGAGCTTCGCGCGCACCACGGCCACGTCGCGCGCGTGGTAGCGCGGCGTCTCGTCCTGCTTGTACGAAGGGTCGTGCTCCTCGTCCACCACGATGAGGCCGAGGTCGCGCACGGGCGCGAAGACGGCGCTGCGCGGGCCCACGACCACGCGCGCCTCGCCCTTGCGGATGCGGTGCCACTCGTCGTAGCGTTCGCCGTCGGAGAGCGCGGAGTGCAGCACGGCCACGCGCGCGCCGAAGCGCCCCGCGAACCGGCGCACGGTCTGCGGCGTGAGCGCGATCTCGGGCACGAGCACGATCGCGCCGCGCCCGGCGGCGAGCGCGCGCGCGATGGCCTGCAGGTAGATTTCCGTCTTGCCGCTGCCCGTGACGCCGTGCAGCAGCACGGGCTTCGTGGCCGTGTTGATGAGGTCGAGCGCGGCCTTCTGCGCGGGATTGAGCGTGAGCGGCGCGGTGGGCATCAGGCGCCGGCCCGCGAGCGGATCGCGGCGCGACACGCGCGGCGCGATGTCGACCACGCCCTTGGCGGCGAGCGCGCGCAGCGTGGCAGGCGACGTGGCGAACTCGCGCACGAGCTGCTGCACCCAGCCGCCGCCCACGCGCCGGATCTCCGCCAGCAGCTCGGCCTGCCGCCCCTTGAGCGCGGAGGCGTCGGCGTCGGGCCGCGGCTCCACGAAGAGCAGCTCGCGCGGGCGCGCGGAGGGCTTGAGCACGGCCGCCGGCAGCGCGGCGCGCAGCGTCGTCTCGATGGGCGCGTGCACGTAGCCGGCGATCCACTTCACGAGGCGCAGCAGCGCGGGCGAAAAGAACGGCGCCTCGTCCTCGATCGCGAGCACGGGGCGCGTCTTGAAGGCGGGCGCCTCCTCCGTGAGCGCGAGCGCGAAGCCGCGCGCGATGCGCCCATGAAAAGGAACACGAAGAAGCTGCCCAACGAGCAGCTTCTCCGCGAGTTCGGCCGGCACCTCGTAGGTGAACAGCCGGTCAAGCGCCAAGTCGATGGCGACCGAGACGTACAACTAGAGATCCAGCACCTGCAGCTGGTTCTTCAGCTGGGTGTTGTCGAAGCCCTGGCGGTTGAAGATCACGTCGAGACGCGAATACTTCGCCTTGATCGTCTGCGACGCGCCGCCCTTGCGCACGAGCACCCAGGCCTTGTTGCCGAAGGGCGTGTCGTACGTGCCGTTGCCCACCGTCACCTTCGTGGCGGACGAGCCGTCGTAGCTGGCGAGGTAGCCGCCCATCGACGAGTAGTCGACGTTGCGCGACATCAGCACGGGGATCACGTCGGCGATTTCGCTCTGCACGTTGCCGGTGATGACCCAGGCGATGTTCTTCTTGTCGAGCGTGGAACCCGTCATGCCCGGCACGCCCGCGCCCGACAGCACGCCGATGTCGACGTTGACGTAGGGCTGCCATTCGGTCTTGCCGTAGTTGTCCATGTCGAACGCTTCCTTGAAGTATTCGGTCGTGGACGTCCAGCTCTGATCGGCGATGTCCGGGTCGGTGGCGCCCGAGCTCTCGACGCTCGTCTGGGGCCAGAGCTCGGCCATGCCGGCGGCCTCGCGCTCGGTGTTGGCCTGCGTGATGCCCACGAACAGGTTGCGGCCGCGCATGGCCATGGCGGACGTGTTCGCGCTCAGCATGGCCGCGGAGATCGCGGGGAACAGGGCGCCCATGAGGATGCCGAGAATGCCGATCACGACGAGCAGCTCCACGAGCGTGAAGCCTTCAGTTTTCTTCTTCATCATTTTTCTAAACTCCTTGTCAGTGCTTTGGTTTCGGAATAGTATGCCATATTTGCGCGAAACGCGCAACCGCTACTTCGTGATCCTGCGGCCCTTGATGCCCGCGGCCTTGTCCGCGTTGGCCTTCTTGCCTTCGTGCGGACGGAGCGACCGGACGGCCTCGCCGGCGCGCCACATCTCGCTGTCGTGCATGTCCTGCAGCTTGGCGGCCATGAACTCCTTGTAGTCCGGGCGGCCCGTGTCGCGGATGACCTCCTTGGCCTCCTGCATCGTCTTCGTGCTCTTGTAGAGCTTCTTGAAGACCGGCTCGGTGGCCTTGCGGAAGATCGGGCGCCACTTGAGCGCGCCGTGCTGCGCCGTCTGCGAGCAGTTGGAGTACATCCAGTCCATGCCGTTTTCGTCCACGAGGCGGGCGAGCGACTGCGTGAGCTCCTCGCACGTTTCGTTGAACGCCTCGCTCGGCGAGTGGCCGTTGGCGCGCAGCGTGTAGTACTGCGCCTCCATCACGCCGCACAGCGCGCCCATCAGGATGCCGCGCTCGCCCACGAGGTCGGAGGTCACTTCCTTCTCGAACGTGGTCGGGAAGAGGTAGCCCGAGCCGACGGCGATGCCGATCGCGAGCGTGAGGTCGCCGGCGGCGCCCGTGGCGTTCTGCGCCACGGCGTACGAGCTGTTGATGCCCGCGCCGTTCAGGAAGTTGCGGCGCACGTTCGTGCCCGAGCCCTTCGGCGCAACCATGATCACGTCCACGTCCGGGCCGGGCTTCACGCCCGTGAGCTTCTGGTAGACGTACGCGAAGCCGTGCGAGAAGTAGAGCGCCTTGCCGGGCGTGACGTACTGCTCGATCTTCTTCCACACCTCGCCCACGGAGCCATCGGACGTAAGGAGCATGATGATGTCGCCCTTCTCGGCCGCCTCCTCGATGGAGAACAGCGTCTTGCCGGGCACCCAGCCGTCCTTCAGCGCGCGGCCCCAGGAGCTGTTCGCGCCCTTGCCCTTGCGCTGGCCCACGATCACGTTGATCCCGTTGTCGCGCATGTTAAGCGCCTGCGCCGGGCCCTGGATGCCGTAGCCCAGCACCGCGACCGTCTTGCCCTTGAGGACCTTCTGGGCCTTCTTCAAGGGGAATTCCTTGCGCGTCACGATCTTCTCGACGACGCCGCCAAAGTTGATGTCCATGCTTTTTACTCCTTGTGTTCCGCTTGTTGCAGAAGAAAGTGCCGTATATGATACCACATTTTACGCCGCAGATATAGCGTTATTTCACGGATTCGCGAACGAAACGCGATAGGCGAAGGCGCGCGCGTCGACCTTGAGCGCGAGCTTCGCGCCGGTCTGGCTCC
>CAVEDG010000169.1:0-4356 GCA_963614205.1 bacterium
ACCCCTCACGCGGGTTACTCAAGTTCGCCCGCGAACTTGAGTAACCCATTACCGCCGATCCTCGAGAAGGGTCGTTGGAACTGTGGTATACTATTTCCTCACGATTTTTCAGGAATCGAACGACCATGGATACAACGAACCGGCTCGTCTACTTTGACAACAACGCCACCACGCAGGTCGCGCCCGAAGTGCGCGACGCGATGACGCCCTTCTTCTGCGACCTCTACGGCAACCCGTCCTCGATGCACTTCTTCGGCGGCCAGGTCGCGAAATACGTGACCAAGGCGCGCGAGGAGGTTGCCGCGTTCCTGAACTGTGCACCCGACGAAGTCTACTTCACCTCGTGCGCGACGGAAAGCGACAACACCGCCCTTCGCGGCGCCGCCGACTGGTATGGGAAATCCATGAAGGTGATCACGACGGCGGTGGAGCATCCCGCCGTGCTGCAGCCCGCGCGCCGCCTGAAGGCCCAGGGCCACGAGGAGGTGGAGCTGCCCGTCGACGCGGCGGGCCAGATCGACCTCGACCACCTGCGCGCGGCGCTGCGCGGCACGAAGAACGCGCTCGTCTCCGCCATGTGGGCGAACAACGAGACGGGCGTGGTCTTCCCCATTCGCGAAATCGCCGAGATCGCCAAGGAGTACGGCGCCACGATGCACACCGACGCCGTGCAGGTGGCGGGCAAGATTCCGATCGACGTGCAGAAGGTGCCCGTGGACATGCTCTCGATCTCGGGCCACAAGTTCCACGCGCCCAAGGGCATCGGCGTCTTCTATCTGCGCCGCGGCACGAAGATCAAGCCGTTCATGCTCGGCGGCCACCAGGAAAGCGGCCGCCGCGCCGGCACGGAGAACGTGCCCTACATCGTCGGCCTCGCCAAGGCCTGCGAGCTCGCCACCGCGCACATGGCGGACGAGGCGCGCGCGCTCGCCCCGCTGCGCGACACGCTCGAGGCCGGCATCCTCGCCACGTGCCCCAACGTGCGCGTGAACGGCGACCGCGCGCATCGCCTGCCCAACACGCTCAACGTCTCCTTCGAGTACATCGAGGGCGAGGCCATCGCCTACCACCTGTCGGACGTGGGCATCTGCATCTCCACGGGCTCGGCCTGCGCCTCCGGCTCGCTCGACCCCTCCCACGTGATCCGCGCCATGGGCGTGCCGTTCATCGCCGTGCACGGCTCCGTGCGCTTCTCCCTCTCGCGCTACAACACGATGGACGACGTGGACTACGTGCTCGAGAAGCTGCCGCCGATCATCCGCAACCTGCGCGCGCTCTCGCCGTTCGGGCCCGACCGCGACCCCACCACGGCCGCCGCGAAGGACGCATGAGCGACATCGAACTGCTCGCCCCCGCCGGTTCGTTCGAGACGGCGCTCGCCGCCTTCGACGCCGGCGCGGACGCCGTCTACCTCGGCCTCGACGCCTACTCCGCGCGCGCCGACGCCGTGAACTTCGCGGAGGCGCAGCTGCGCGACCTCGTCGCCTACGCCCACCAGGCGCCGCGTCCCCGCAAGGTCTACGTCACCTTCAACACGCTGCTCGACGATGCGCAGATTCCCGACGCCTGCGCGCGCCTCGCCGCGCTCGAGGAGATCGGGCCCGACGGCCTCATCGTGCAGGATCTCGGCGTGGCCCGCCTCGTGCGCCGCCACTTCCCGGGGCTCGCGCTGCACGCCTCCACGCAGCTCGTCGCGCACAATCTCGAAGGCGTGCTCGCGCTGCGCGACCTCGGCTTCACCCGCGTGGTCCTCGCCCGCGAGCTCTCCCTCGCGGACATCCGCCTGATCGCGCAGCGCGGCGGCTGCGAGATCGAGACGTTCGTGCACGGCGCCCTGTGCTATTCGCTTTCCGGGCTCTGCCTCTTCTCCGCGCTCGAGAAGAACCGCTCCGGCAACCGCGGCCGCTGCGCCTACTGCTGCCGCCTCGCATACACGGACGGCGCGGGCGCGCGCGTGCTGCCCTTCTCGATGCGCGACCTGCGCCTCGACGACCACCTCGCCGCCCTGCGCGACGCCGGCGTCGCCTCGCTCAAGATCGAGGGCCGCATGAAGTCCCCGCTCTACGTCGCCTCCGTGACCGCGCACTACCGTGAGTTCCTCGACGGCGCCGCGCCCGCGACCACGCGCGCCGACCTCGAGACCGTCTTCTCGCGCCGCACGACCACGCTCTACGCGGACGGCTACCCCGCCTCGCCCGACGCGGCGTCCGACGCCGTGATCGACCCCGCGTCGCTCGGCCATCTCGGCACGCCCATCGGCGTGGTCAAGCGCGTGACGAAGGATCGCGAAGGCCGCGCCTGGCTGCGCCTCCACACGAACCGCGCCCTCGAGCGCCACGACGGCCTGCAGTTTGCGTGCGCGGGCGACCGCCCCGCCGGCTTCGGCATCACGGAGATGCGCACCGCGCTCACGCGCACCACGGCCTTTGCCGTGCCCGCGAACAGCGACGTGGAAATCCTCGTGCCCGACACGACGCTCTCCGCGCCGCTCCAGCCCGGCGCCACCGTCTACTGCTCCGCGTCGAACGCCGTCAAGCGCCGCTTCCCCGTGCCGTCGTTCCGCGCCGCCGCCATCGCCGCCGGCACGCCCGTCGCCGTCGCCGTCACGCTCACGCCAAATCGCCTCGCCGCCACCGCCACGACCACGCGCGGCCGCGCCCTCACCGCCGCGGCCGCGCTCGACGCCGCGCTCGCGCCCGCCGACCATCCCGACCGCACGGCCGACGCGGTGCGCAAGGCGTTCGCGCGCCTCGGCGGCACGAACTGGCGGCTCGCCGCCTGCGCGCTCGACGATCCCGACCATCTGTTCGCGCCGGCCTCCGCGCTCAACGACCTGCGCCGCCGCCTCGTCGACGCGCTCGACGCCGCGCGCGCCGACGACCGCGCCGCGTTCCTCGCCGCGCTCGCCAACGAGCGGGACGCGCCCGCCGCGCCGACCACGCCTTGCAACAGTCCCGCGCGCGTGCTGAAGCTGCGCCTCGGGCAGTCCCTTCCCGCCGACGTGTGCGGCTACGACGAAGTCGTGTTCGCGATCGGACACGCCGCGGGCGCGGACGTGGCGCGCGCGCTCGCCGACCGCGCGGCGGAGATCCGCGCGCGCGCCGACGCCGTGGGCGATCCCGCGCCGCGTCTGCGCCTCGCGCTGCCCGTCTTCACGCTCGAGCGCGACGTCCCCGCCCTGCGCGCGACGGTCAAGCACCTCGTGCGCGCGGGCGTCACGGCCTGGGAGGCCGCCGACCTCGCCGGCCTGCGCCTCCTCGCGCAGCTCGGCCTCGGCGACCTCACGGCGGACTGGACGCTCTACGCGCTCAATCGCCCCGCGCTCGCCCATTTCGCCGCGCAGGGCGTCGCCCGCTGCGTCGCCTCGCCCGAGAACACGGCCGAGAACCTCGCCGCGCTTGCGGCGGCCTCCGGCGCCGACGGTGCGCCCGTCGTCGAGTTCCTCGAGCGGCAGAACACGCCGCTCTTCATCTCCCTCACGCGCCCCGCGATCGACGATCCCGCGCATCTGGCGGGCGCGCGCGGCGACGCCTTCACGGCCTTCGTGGTCGATGGCCTCTGGATCACGACGCGCCCCGCGCCGCGCCGCTTCGAGCGTCCCGCCGCGGCCACGTGCACGCGCGTCGATCTCAGCTGGGATGCGCCATGACCTTTCGCCTCCACCACAAGGCCCTCACGGCCTCGACGAACCTCGACGCGCGCGCGGGCGCACCCGGCGACGTCTACACGGCGGACGAGCAGACGGCCGGCCGCGGCCGCCTCGACCATCGCTGGCATTCGGCGCCGGGCGCCAACGTGATTCTCAGCGCGGTCTTCGACGTGGCCGCGCTGCCGCCCGAGCAGGTCGCCACGTTCCCGCTCGTGGTCGGTCTCGCCGTGCACGACGCCCTCGCGCGCGTGCTCGCGGTGGAGCCCGCGGCGTTTGGCATCAAGTGGCCGAACGACGTGCTCGCGGGCGCGCGCAAGATCGCGGGCATTCTCTGCGAACGCCACGACGACGCCGTCATCGCCGGCGTGGGCGTGAACGTGAACCAGACCGACTTTCCGCCCGAGATCGCCGACCGCGCCACCTCCCTTGCCCGGCTCGACCCGGCCCATGCCCCCTTCTCCGTTCCCCGCGTGCGCGACGCGATCCTCGCCGCGCTCGCCGACCTCTACGCGATCTGGCGCGACGCGGGCTTCGCGGCGCTCCACGCCCGTTACGCCGCGCACGACGCGCTCAGGGGATGCGTCCTCTCCGTGCGGCAGACCGACGACGACGCGGCGCCGATCACCGGGCTCTGCGCCGGCGTGCAGAGCGACGGCACCCTGCGCGTGGGCGACGCCACCGTCTTCGCCGGCGAAGCCCACGTCGAG
>CAVEDG010000170.1:0-2338 GCA_963614205.1 bacterium
CCGCGAGAAGGAGAAGGGTTGCGAGAAGTGTTCGTTTCATGCTTTTTTCCTTTGCAAAGTCAAAACCAAATGCAGTATACCAGATTCCGGCCCTGCCGCAAAGACAAGGCGGCGAAGCCGTACCCCTCATGCGATTTTGATGCCGCCTAAAAAAGTGAAGAAATTTTTTCAGACCCCCTTGCGCACGTCGGCCAGAATGTGGTATACTATTTGCGTTTTCACCGCAACGGGCTCATCGTTCATCGGTTAGGACCTCGGACTGTCGATCCGAAGAGGGGAGTTCGATTCTCCCTGAGCCCGCCATTCAAGCCGCCGAAAGGCGGTTTTTTTGGTATCTGGGCTTCACGCGGAGAGCAACTGTGTCCAACGGAGCGAGATGAACGACTTCTTCAACGTGATCATGCTGGCCGCGCTGCAGGGCGTGGCGGAGTTTCTGCCGATTTCCTCTTCAGGCCATCTGGTGCTGGGGCGTTCCCTGCTGGGGCTGGGCGACGCGGGGCTGCGGCTCGACGTCTTTCTGCACGTGGGCACGCTCGTGGCCGTGTTCGCCTTCTACCGGGCGACGGTGTCGCGTCTGCTGCGGGGACTGTTTGCGGCGGAGAAGGCGGCGCGGCGTGCGGCCTGGACCTTCGCGGGCAAGCTTGCGTTGTCATCCGTGCCCGTGGGCGTGGTGGGGCTTCTCTTCAACGACGCGATCGCGGAGGCGACGCCGCGCGTGGTCGGCGTCGGTCTGCTCGTCACGGGCGCGCTGCTGTGCGCCACGCGCGTTCTGCCGCGCGGCAACCGCGACGTGTCGTGGGGGCGCGCGCTGGCGATGGGGCTTGCGCAGGCGCTGGCGATCGTTCCCGGCATTTCGCGCAGCGGCACCACGCTGGCGGCCGCGCGCGCGGTGCGCGTGGATGCGGAGGCGTCGGCCGAATTTTCGTTTCTGATGAGCGCACCGCCGATCATGGGCGCGGCCCTTCTCGAAATCATGCGCTCAGGCGATGCCGCGGCCGCGCCCGACGTCGCGTGGGGTCTGTGCATCGTCGGCGCCGCGCTCGCGGCCATCGTGGGCTACTTCGCGCTCAAGCTGCTCGTCGCCACGCTGAAGAGCCGCGCCTTCTGGCTGTTCGGCCCCTACTGCCTGATCGTGGGCGCCCTTGCACTGTGACGCGGGAATCTGGTATACTGCACCTCGTTGCGTAGTACACTCCAAAGGAGAATTTTCGGTATGCAGAGAAGATCGTTTCTGAAACTGGCGGGCGCGTGCGGCGCGGCGTCGCTCTTCAACATCGGCCATGCGGCCCCGCGCGCGATCGCGGCCGGCCGCCGCATCCGCGTGGCGCTGATCGGCTGCGGCCTGCGCATGCGCGACGTGCTCTCCACGAAGTGCGAGGGCGTCGACATCGTCGCGATCGTCGATCCCGACCAGCGCGCGCTGAAGGACATCCGCGCGCGCCTGTGCACGCGCTACCCCGGGCGCGGCTACGAGAAGATCCCCGAGTTCGCCGACTACCATGCGCTCTACGAGAAGATGGCGGATGGCATCGACGCCGTGATCATCGCGACGAACCAGCAGCAGCACGCGCTGCCCGCCCTGCTCGCCATGGAGCGCGGCATCCACGTGTACGTGGAAAAGCCGATCGCCTACACGATCGAGGAGGCGGATCTGCTGCTCGCATTCGCCCGAAAGTACGGCGTGGTCACGCAGTGCGGCCACCACGGCCACTCGTCGCCGATCCTCGCGCAGATCGTCGAGTACATCCAGAGCGGCGCGCTGGGCCAGATCCGCGACGTGTGGTGCTACGACGACCGCATCAACTCGCAGGCCGTGGTGCCGCCGGACGCGCCCGTGCCGGCGGGCCTGGACTGGGACAAATGGGTCGGCCCCGCGGCGATGCGTCCCTACAAGACGTGCTACGGCCCGCACCAGTGGTACGACTGGAAGGGTTTCGGCAACGGCAACATCGGCAACATGGGCAACCACATCCTCGACGCCTCCTTCTTCGCGCTGCGCCTGAACGAGGTCGCGCCGATCAGCGCCGAGCTGTTCGACCAGCGCGAGGGTGCGCCGGGCTCGTGGCCGCTGCGCCAGACGATCGACTTCAAGTTCCCCGCCCGCAAGGGCATGGATCCCGTCACCGTGCACTGGTGGGACGGCATCAAGGACGGCATCCCCGTGGACGCCCAGCACCAGAACCGCATCGGCATCGCGCTCAAGCGCGAATACCAGAACCTGCCGCCGATCATCGAGGAGCTCGAACGCCGCCACGGCGTGCCGCTCGGCCAGATCGGCACGGTGTTCGTGGGCGAAAAGGGCGCGCTGTGGCAGAACGAGTTCGGCTCGGCGCTGCAG
>CAVEDG010000170.1:2348-4339 GCA_963614205.1 bacterium
GCGCTGCAGTTCGTGCCGGGCTCGATCCGCAAGGAGATCAAGAAGCCCGCGCCGTGGCTGCGCCGCATCAAGGGCAGCCACGTGCACGAGTTCTTCGCGGCCATCCGCGAAGGCCGCCCCGCGAACGCGGACTTCAGCTACGGCGTGCCGCTCGTGAAGACCGTGCTCATGGGCAACGTGCTCGCCCAGACGGGCAAGGGACGTCTCGACTGGGACGGCCACGCGTTCACGAACAACGCGGCGGCAAACGCCTTCCTGCGCACGACGTACCGTCCGGGCTGGGAACTGCCGCGCCTGTAGGGGCGAGCCCGCGCGGCCGTGACCGTCTTGCATCGGCAACTTATCAACAGGCGGCTGTTGATAAGTTGCCGATATGTTCTCATTTCTTGTGCGTTGTCTTTTGGGCCGAAATATGGTTCAATACTGTTGATAACTTTTTAGGCAAAGAAGGCACAGTGTGAACGAAGAGAACCAAGAGAGCGATCTCGTGTGGGGCGCCGTGGTGGCGAACGTGAAGGCGTCCCTGCCCACGGAGGTCGCGCGCAATCGGATGGAGCGCTATTTCCCGCTCATGCGCACGCACGTGCGCGTGGGCGACGAGTACGTGATCGGCGTGGCGGAGCCCATTCAGGTGGAGATGTTCACGGCGGAGTACGCCGCGCTCATCGCGGAGGCGCTGCAGCTCACGGGCGTGGGCGAGCTGCGCGTGCGCTTCGCCGTGGAAGGCGCGGCGCCGCATCCCACGCCGCTGCCGCGCCCCGTCTACGAATCGACGCCGGCGCCCTACGCCCAGACGGCGAACGCCGCGGCGGCGGCCGCGCCCGTCGCCGCCCTTCTCCAGACGCCGCCGCCGCACGAGAACTACACGTTCGACAACTTCGTGCCGGCGCCCTCCAACTCGATCGCCTACGCCACCGCCACGGCTGTGGCCAAAAATCCGGGGCGCGTGCACAATCCGCTCTTCATCTACGGCGGCACGGGGCTCGGCAAGACCCACCTCATGGAGGCGATCGGCCACGAGGTGATCGAGAAGACGCCGCGCCTCTCCGTGTGCTACATCACGTCCGAAACCTTCCTCAACGAATACGTCAACGCCCTCACGAACCGCGCGATGGAGGCGTTCCGCCAGCGCTACCGCAACGTGGACGTGCTGCTGCTCGACGACGTGCAGTTCATCGCCGGCAAGGAGAAGATCCAGGAGGAGTTCTTCAACACGTTCAACTCGCTCATGGACACGCACCGCCAGGTGGTGATGACGAGCGACGTGGCGCCGCGCGACCTCAAGGGCTGCGAGGAGCGCCTGATCGGCCGCTTCCAGAACGGCATGGTCGTGGAGATCGAGTCGCCCTCCTACGAGACGCGCCTTGCGATTCTCAAGTCGAAGGTCGCCACGGAGCACTACCTCGTGCCGGACGCCGTGCTCGACTTCATCGCCGAGAACATCTGCTCCCACGTGCGCGCGCTCGAGGGCGCCCTCAAGCGCGTGGTCGCCTTCGCCTCGATCAACCGCGCCACGCCGCTCACGGTGGACGTGGCGCGCCATCTGCTGCGCGACTCGATCGAAAACGAGCAGACCATCAAGGACCTCACGGTCGACGACATCATGAAGACCGTGGCCGCCTACTACAGCGTGACGATCGAGGACATCCTGCGCAAGGAGCGCACGCAGACGCTCGTCACGCCGCGCCAGGTGGCCATGTTCCTCTCGCGCAAGCTCACCACGAAGTCCCTGCCCGAGATCGCGCTGTCGTTCAAGAAGAACCACGCCACCGTGCACCACGGCACGCAGACGATCCAGAAGCGGCTCGACGTGGAGCCCAATCTGCGCAAGGCCGTGGAGGAGATCACCGTCAAGCTGGGCCGCAAGCTGTCGGACCTCAGCGCATAGCCGGTCACACGAACAGGGAGGCGGAACATGGGTCCGGGCATCAATCTCGCGCAGGGCATGCGCCAAAGCCAGGTGCTGGCGCCGCAGATGCGCCAGGGCCTCG
>CAVEDG010000171.1:0-4332 GCA_963614205.1 bacterium
CGACACCCTGCAGACGGACGGCTGGCTTGAGGTGCCGTGGCTCGCGGAGGACGAACTCGTGATCGCCGGCTTCCAGGAAGGCTGCGTGCCCGAAAGCGTGGTGGGCCATCCGTTCCTGCCGGACGCCCTGCGCGAAAAGCTCGGCCTCGTCACGAACGACCAGCGCACGGCGCGCGACGCCTTCATCCTGCGCGAAGCGCTCGCCTGCCGTCCGACGGAAAACGTGCGCCTCTCGTTCCACGCGCTCGCGGCGGACGGCACCGCGCTCAAGCCCTCGCGCCTGCTCTTCCGCATGCGGGACGACACGGCGCTCGCCGCGCGCGTCAGGGACTTCTACGCCGACGCGGGCGGCACGGGCGAAACGCCGCCGCGCACACTGCCCGCCTGCTGGAAGCTCGATCTCCCCTTCCCGCCGACCGAAGCGCCACTGGAGAAGATTTCGCCCACGCTGCTCGACGTCTACCTGAAGTGTCCCTTCACGTACCTGCTGAAGAAGCAGTTCGGCGAATCCGTGGACGACGCGATGAACGAGCTCGACGCCCGGCACTTCGGCACGCTCTGCCACGACGCGCTCGAGAAGTGGGGCACGGGCCCGCTGGCGGATTCCGCGGACGCGGAGGCGATCGCGTCCGCGCTGGACGCGGCCGTGGACGAGATTCTCGCCGCGTGGTTCGGCGCCGAGCCGCCCGTCATCGTCGCGCTGCAGGCCCAGGCCGCGCGCCAGAGACTGCGGGCGTTCGCGAAGATCCAGGCCGCGCGGCGACGCGAGGGCTGGAGGATCGTCGCGTGCGAACGCAAACTGCACGTCGTCTACGACGAGACGCGGATCAACGGCCGCTGCGACCGCATCGACGTGAACGAGCGCACGGGCGAATGGCAGGTGATCGACTACAAGACGTGGAAAGACGCGGACAAGGCAAGTCCGTTCGACGCGTCGCAGGGCGCGGTGGAGTTTGCGCATCTGCGCGGACTGCCGTGCACGACAACCCTCGACAAAAAGGGGAACTCCAAGGAGGCGGCCTGGCGCAGCGTGCAGCTGCCGCTCTACTGCGCCATGCTCGAAGTGGAGGCGAAGAAGCCGGGCTCGGCCTTTGCGGCGGCGGCGACGGCGCTGCGCACGGCGTGCTACTGCGTGCTGGGCGAGACGGCGGAAGGCACGTGCTTCACGGCGCCCTTCGACACGATGGGCTATCAGGCGGACGCCGAGAACCTCGTGCGCCGGCTGCTCGCCGACATCCGGCGGGGCGTCTTCTGGCCGCCCTCGCCCAAACAGGAGTGGCGGGGCGACTACACGGGGCTGCTCTTCGACACGCCCGAAGCGAGCGTGAACGAAGCGTGGCTGAACGACCAGAAGACGCGCGTCGCGGGCGCGGAGGAGGCGGGCGATGGCAAGTGAACCCCTGCAGGCGAAGAACGAGCTGATCGAGGCGAGCGCGGGCACGGGCAAGACGTACGCGCTCGTGGAGCGGCTTGTCGCGGTGCTGAAGGCCGGCGTGGCACCGCGCGAAATCGTGGCGCTCACGTTCTCGCGCGCGGCGGCGGGCGAAATCTTCGCGCGCTTCGTGCGGCGGCTGGCGCAGGACGTCGAGAAGAACGCCGACCCCGAGGCGGCGGCGCGTCTGCGCAGCGTGATCGAGACGCAGCACCTCACGCAGATCGGCACGCTCGACAGCTTCCTCATGCGCTTCGTGCAGAGTTTCCCGCTCGAACTGGGACTTTCAGGCGACATCTCCGTGCTCGGCGACTACGCGCGCAAGGGCGCGCAGAAGAACGTGGCGCTCACGCTCTTCCGGCGCAGCGACGGCGAAACGAAGCGCGTGTTCACGGAGGCCTTCGCCCAGGCAATGGACCACAGGGCGCTGTCTTCCTTCGAGAAGACGTTTACCGCCTACATCAAGGACTGGCACGAAATCTATCTCGCCTGCCCCGACGGCGAGGCCTGGGGAAACGCCGCGCGCATCTGGGCGGAACCGCCGCCGGAGCTCGCCGCCACGCTTGAGGAGATCCATGCGAGCGTGGACGCGCTGGAGGGCAACACCAAGTCCGGCGTGCAGACCTTCGTCAACAACGTGCGCGCCTTCACGGGGAAACTGCCCGACCGCTTTCCCGTGAAGCTGCATGATGATCCGGCGGCCAAGCGCGCGTGGCGGCTCATGACCGGGTTCTGCGTCACGCACACGCTCGAACGCGCGCGCGGGTTCTACGACCTGCTGCACCTTCTCGAGACGGAATACGACCGGCGCGTGCGCGCGCGCGGCCAGCTCACGTTCGGCGACATCCCGCGCCTCGTGGCGCGCCTGCCGATGGAGACGCGCCTCGCGCTCGAGTTCCGCCTCGACGCGCACATCCGCCAGTGGGCGCTCGACGAGTTTCAGGATACAAGCCGCGAACAGTGGCGCGCACTCGGCAATCTCGTGGACGAAGCGGCGCAGAGCGATGACGAAAAGGGCGTATTCGTGGTGGGCGACTGCAAGCAGGCCATCTACGGCTGGCGCAATGGCGACGTGAAGATCTTCATGGGGCTGCGCGAAGGCGGCCTCTTCAAAACGCGCCCGCTCGACATGTCCTACCGCTACGGCCAGGCGATCGCGGACGCGGTGAACAAGGTGTTCCAGGGGCAGTCCCTCAAAAAGTTCGGGCGTTGGAACTGCCCCAAGCACAAGGTCGCGACCGATAAGGTGCCCCAGCACGCCTTCGTCCACGTGGTCGAGGCGGGGAACTCCCAAAACGACCGTATCCTGCCGTTCATCGAACGCATGGCCGACGAACTGCTCCAGGTGCGGCCGTGGGAACGCGGATGGACGTGCGCGGTGCTCGTGCGGTCCAACACGTTTGGCGAAAAGGTGGGCGAAGTGCTGCGGGAGCGCGGCGTGCCGGCCACGTGGGAGGGCGAGAGCGACGTGCTCGACACGCCCGTGCTGCGCGCGTTCACGGCCTACGTGAAGCTCGCGGAGCATCCCGCCGACACGCTGAGCTACGGCCACCTCTTCGCGACGCCGCTCGGCCGTGCGCTCTATCCGCGGGAGGTGGCGGCGGGAACGCCGCCTTCGCCGGAGACCGTTTCGCGCGATGCGCTCGACGCGCTCACCACGCGCGGTCTCGGGCGCACCTTCCAGGAACTGCGCGCGAAGCTGCCGCCCGAGGCGTTCGACGCCTTCACGGAACGCCGCTTTGCGGACATGCTGCGCGCGGCGGCGGTCTTCGAGAACACGCTCGAGCCCGGCACGCGCCTTGCCGCCTTCGCCGACTACCTGCTGGACGAACACCGGCGCGACCTCGCGGATGCGCGCAGCGTGAAGGTGATGACCATCCACCGCTCGAAGGGCCTGGGCTTTGACTACGTGCTGCTGCCGCTCTACGAGCCCTACGGCATCGACCGTGCCCCCGACGACGCCGCGATCAGGGGCCCGGATCCCGCGGCCGACGCGCCCGCCTGGGTGCTGCCCAATCCCGGTGAGAAGGTGATGACCGCCTTCCCGGAATTGGAAACGGCATACAAAGCCGTGCAGGACGCCCAGTGCTACGAGGCGCTCTGCGTCTACTACGTGGCGATGACGCGGGCGAAGCGCGCGCTGACGCTCGTGCTGTCGTCGCCGACGAAGACAAAGACGAACAAGACCACACGGTTCAGCGACTTTGTGCGCAACGTGAATCTGACGGATCTCGGCGATCCGGAATGGTACCTGAAGCCGCGGGAGGACAAGGGGGCGTCGGAGTCGTCGCGCGCGGAGGACGTCTTCGCCGACTCCGCGCCCGCGCGGACGGCGCGGCGGCGTCTCGCGCGGCGCATGCCGTCGAAGGACTTCCACACGGGCATGCGCGCGGGCGATCTCTTCGTGTCGCAGGCGGGGCGCGTGGCGGCGCTGAAGCGCGGCACGGAGGCGCACGCCGGCTTCGCGCAGATCGAGTGGCTGGAGCCTTCCGCCGCGCATACGGATCTCGAGCGCGCGCTCGTGCGCCCCGCCGACGCGATCGACCTCTGGCGCGAACGCCCCTACGAACTCTGCCGCGACGGCGTGTGGGAATCCGGCCAGTTCGACCGCGTGGTCTTCACGCAGGACGCGGGCGCGGTCTTCGCGACGATCGACGACTTCAAGACGAACGCGCCGCGGCCGGGCGAGACGGAGGCGGACTTCGAGGCGCGTCTGCGCACCGCCTACGCGGGGCAGCTCGCGGACTACGCGCGCGCCCTCGCGGCGCTCACGGGCCTGCCGCCCGCGCGCATCCGCACGCGCCTCCTGCTCGTCGCCACCGGCGCCGTCGTGGCGACGGCGTGACTACCAGCGGATGTAGCGATAGGGATCGTCTTCGGCCACGGGCACGTCGCCATAG
>CAVEDG010000172.1:0-4323 GCA_963614205.1 bacterium
CGTCACCACCGCGCATTTTGGTATACTTGACGGAAAACACATCTCACATCCCACAGCCATGAACAGTTTCACCTATCGCAATCCCGTGCGCGTGAAGTTCGGCGCCGCCCTCGCCCTTCTCGCCCTGCTGGCCGTCTCCGCGTCGGCGGGCGAGCGGCTGCTCGACACGAAGACCACCGTCACGCTCGCGCCGGGCCAGAATCGCAACTACGTGATCCCCCTCAAGCCCGAATGGGGTGCGCTCACGCTGCGCGGCCGCATGCGCACGACCGACCTTGTGCGCGGCAAGGACGGCTGGATGAACGGGCGCGTGCCGATGAGCTTCCACGACAAGACCGGCGCGCGCGTGGGCGCGTGGCCCAACGTGTTCGGCTTCGAGGGCACGCGCGATTGGACGGACTGCGCGCGCGACTACCCCATCCCCGAAGGCGCCGTGACGCTCCACATCGGCCTGAGCCACTTCGGCGTGGCCGGCACGGCCGAGTACGCGCCCTTCACGCTGGAGGTCAAACGCAACCGCGCGACGACGCCGTGCAACGCGCCGCTGCCGGACGGCGTGACGGGCGATCCCTGGTCGCTCGACGACGCGGCGCGCGTGACGACGGCCACGCGCACGCGCTGGTCGCTCAACGGCCTCTGGGGAATCCGCCCCGCCCTCACGAACGACGCGCCGGGCGCGGTGCCGGGGGCAAACGACAACTGGGGCTGGGGCCGCGTTCCCGGCATCCTCGGCAGCGCCTGGCAGAGCAACCAGAGCATCGTCCTCTCGGACTGGTTCGAAGACCACGGCGTGACGCCGGACTTCAGCGCGCGGGCCTGGTACCGGCGCGACTTCACGATGCCGCGCGAAACGGCAGGGCGGCGCGTCACGCTCACGTTCACGATGCTCAACACGCGCGCGGTCGTCTACGTGGACGGCCGCCGGGCCGCCGAAGTCGTCTTCCCCGGCGGCGAGGCGGACATCACGCCCTTCGTGAAGCCCGGCGAACGGCAGAGCCTCGTGCTCGACGTCACGGCCTATCCGCTCGACCCGGAGACGCTCAGCTTCAACGCGCCCGACCGCGCGGACCGCGTGGCGAACACCGTGAAGTTCCGCGGCGTGACGGGCGACGTGTACCTCGACGCCGCGCCCCGGAGCGCGCGCATCGCGGATGGCACCGTGGAATGCGACGGCGCGCGCGGCCGCGCCACGTTCGTGGCCGAATGCGCGGGCGTGGCGACGAACGCGGCGTACACGCTCGTGGCGCGCGCGGACGGCCGCGTGTTCGAAGGAAAGGAGCTGCGTCCCGACGCCGAAGGCCGGCTCGCCTTCACGGCCGACTGGCCCGATGCGCCGCGCTGGGACGTTCACACGCCGCAGAATCTGCTCACGTGCGCGCTCGAACTGCGCGACGCCGCCGGCGCCGTGCTCGACGCGGCGCCGCCGTTCCGCTTCGGCTTCCGCGACATCCGCGCCGTCGGACGCGACCTGCGGCTCAACGGCACGACGATCCACCTGCGCGCGCTGCACAACACGAGCATGAACGCCGGCGCCGCGCGCGCGAACCGGGAGACGTGCCGCGCGCTCTGCCGCCGCCTCAAGGCCGAGGGCTTCAACTACGTCATCGCGGGCAACTACAACTTCTCGCCCGGCGAGGTCAGCTACATGGACGGCCTGCTGGAGGCCTGCGACGAAGAGGGTCTGCTCGTCTCGTTCTCGCTGCCGCACATCCGCGACTTCGGCATGACGCTCGACCGGCCCGACGTGCAGGCGCGCTACCGCGAACGCGCGCGCTGGTGCATCCGCCGCGCGCGGAACCATCCGAGCGTGATCACCTACGCGCTCAACCACAACTGCACGGGCTACAGCGGCGACATGAACCCGCTGCGCATCGACGGGAAGCACGCGCTCGCGCGGGAAGGCAACGGCAACCGCGCCCAGGCGCGCATCACGGCGAAGATCGCGCGCGCGCTCGACGGCACGCGCCCGATCTACCACCATGAATCCGGCAACCTCGACGACTTCCACACGGTGAACATCTACCTCAACTGGTCGCCCGTGCAGGAGCGCAGCGACTGGCTCGCGCACTGGAGCGCGGAGGGCGTGAAGCCGCTCTTCTTCGTGGAATGGGGCATGCCGCACATCTCCAGCTGGTCGAGCTACCGCGGGCCGCTCTTCATCTGGACCCGCAACGGCTACCAGAGCCTGTGGGCGAGCGAGTTCGCGGCGGCGCTGCGCGGCGAGGCGGCCTACGAGCTCGACAATCCGCTGGCGCGGCGCGCGCTCGACAACGAGGAGCGGCTGTGGGCGAAGGGCGAGCCGATGCACTGGTCTTCGCTGAACGCCCCCCTGCGCGCGCTCACGAACAACTACATCGGCGTGCAGTCCATCTTCATGGCCGACAACTGGCGCAGCCACCGCGCCTGGGGCATTTCGGCGATGCTGCCGTGGGACCAGGAGGGTCTGCACGCGCGGAAGACGTGGACGGAGCGCGAGAACCCCGACCGGTGGCGGAACCTCAAGCGGCCCGGCATCGTGCCGGACCTGCTGCCGGCCGCGAGCTGGGATACGGGCGCGGGCGAGGAGGGAGAGTTCACGCGCACGGTCGTCGGCGAGACGCTCTACCGCTGGAACCGCGAGGACTGCGCGTTCATCGGCGGGGCGGACGTCTTCACGGACAAGCGCCACCACGCGCGGCCCGGCGAGACGGTGCGCAAGACGCTCGTGATCCTCAACGACCGGCGCGTGGCGCAGGAGGTCGCGTGGTCGTGGCGCCTCTGCACGGCGGGCGGCGCGCCCGTGGCGGGCGCGGCAGGCGACGGCCGCGTCACGGTGCCGCCGGGCGGGCGCGTGGACGTGCCGCTTGCGTGCGCGCTGCCGGCGGCGGCGGGCGCCTACGCGCTGAAGGCCGACTTCGCGTTCGCGGGCGGCGCGCGCCAGAGCGACGCCTTCACGCTCGAGACCTACGCGCCCGCGCCGACGGCGAAGGTCGCGAACCTCGTGCTGCACGATGCGCCGGCCGGCCTCACGACGGCGCTCTTCGCGCGCCTCGGCATCGCGGCGACGCCCTGGAAGGACGGTGCGCCGCTCGCCTCCGACGCGCGTCTCGTGGTCGGGCGCGGCGCGCTCACGAAGGCGTTCTTCGACGCCGTGGTGCTTCCGCATTTCCGCGCGGGCGGGCGCGCGCTCATCTTCGAGCAGGACAAGGAGACGCTCGAGGCGATCGGCTTCCGCGTGCAGAACTACGGGCTGCGCAACGCCTTCGCGCGCTACCGCGTGCCGGGCCTGGACCTCACCGCCGACATGCTGCGCGACTGGAACGGCGAGGCCACGCTGCTGCCGCCGCATCTGCCCAATCTCGCGGAGAACGAGACCGACTATCCGCGCGAGACGTGGGCGGGCTTCCGCGTGCCGCGCGTGTGGCGCTGCGGCACGCGCGGCAGCGTGGCGAGCGTGCTGCCCGAAAAGCCGGCGCGCGGCGACTGGCGCGCGCTCGTGGACGGCGCGTTCGACCTGCAGTATGCGCCGCTTCTGGACTGGGTCCGGCGCACGGGGCGCGTGACGTTCTGCCAGCTCGACGTCACGGGGCGCACCGTTGCGGATCCCGTGGCGGACGATCTCGTGAACCGGCTCGTGGCGCGCCTCGCGGACGCCACCGCCTGGCCGCGCTGGCCGCGCGCGCTGGGGCAGCGGGCGTGGATGGCGGCGCTCGCCTACGACGTGCAGATCGACCAGGATCTGAAGCGGCCCGGCGGCGGATCCTACATCGTGTCGTCCGGCGCGAAGAAGCCGGCGGACTTCGCGGAGAGAATCGCCCAGGGCGGGCGCGCGCTGCTGCTCGGCCTCACGGCGGAGGAGATCGCGCAGTGGAGTCCCGTGCCGCTCGCGGCCGCGCCGACGAACCACTGCCACGCGAGCCGCATCGCGAAGCTGCCGCCGGAGCTGAACGGCCTTTCAAACGGCGACTGGGCGTGGCACGGCGCGCTCGACTTCACGGCGTTCACGGAGCCGGCGGCGGACGGCAACGAGGCGCTGCGCGTGGTGCGCCACGGCAAGGGCGTGCTCGTCTTCTGGCAGACGCCGCCGTGGCTGATCGACGACGAGGCGAAGCCGTATCTGCGCATCACGAAGCGGCGCGCGAACGCGCTGCTCGGCCGCCTCATGGGCAACCTCGGGTTCTGCTCGCTTGCGGAGGCGCCGCGCTATGGCGACGTGCCCGTGGCCGAAGACGATCCCTATCGCTACATCCGCTGGTAGCAGCGAACACATCAGAGACGAACTACCATTACATGAGGGCGTTGGCGAGGGCGGCGAGCTGCGCCTCGCTGGCCGCGTTGAGCGCG
>CAVEDG010000173.1:0-4313 GCA_963614205.1 bacterium
GCAACTACGGCTACGGGCACGCCAAGAAGGCGCTGCTCGCCGCCTACAAGCGCCTGTTCGATCCGTTCCGCGAGCGCCGCGCCGCGCTGGAGAAGGACGTCGACACGCTGGAGGACATCCTGCGCGACGGCGCCGCGCGCGCCCGCGCCGAGGCCGCCAAGACCATGGACAAGGTCCGCGAGGCCGTGGGGCTCTGACGCAATGGCGCAGGCGGAACTTCTGGCCGAAGACTACAAGGTGGACCTCGACATCTTCGAGGGCCCCCTTGATCTTCTGCTGTACCTGATCCGCCGCGAGGAGCTCGACATCTACGACATCCCGATCGAGCACATCACCAAGCAGTACATGGCGTATCTCGACCTGATGCGCCAGTACGACCTCGACGTGGCGGGCGAGTTCATCGTGATGGCCGCCACGCTCATGGTCATCAAGAGCCGCATGCTGCTGCCCGTGGAGCGCCGCGCCGTGGAGGAGGGCGCGGACGAGGAGTGGGTGGACCCGCGCCTCGACCTCGTGCGCCAGCTCGTCGAGTACAAGAAGTTCAAGGACGCCGCCGGCCGCCTCGGCGAATTCGAGGCCCTGGCCCAGGAACGCTTCGACTACGGCGGCGGCCGACCCAAGTTCGAGAAGACGGCCGCCGACGCCGCGGACGCGCTCTCGCGCATCGACCTCTACGACCTGCTCACGGCGTTCCAGAGCGTGCTCGCGCGCCTGGGCGAAGTGCCGCAGGGCGAGCTCAAGGGCGCGCGCTTCAGCGTGCCGGAGAAGATGGATCTCATCGTGGAACGCGCGCGGCGGGACGGCCAGATCGCGTTTTCGCACCTGTTCACGGCGGAGTCCCCGCGCGGCGAGGTCATCGTGACGTTTCTCGCGCTGCTGGAACTGCTGCGTCAGCACCGCATCGTGGTGTACCAGAACGCCGCCTTCCACGAGATCACCGTGCTGCCCTCGAACGAGGTGCCGGAAGACGCGCCGCTCGCGGCGCCCGACGAATGGTAGTTTAGACCGAAAGATTTTCCGAAGATGGCAGAAGAAGAGACAGAACACATCGAGACACCCGTCCCCGAAGCCCCGCCGGCCGCCGAAACCGCTGCGGCTCCGGCGGAGGCGCCGAAGAGCGAACCCGTGAAGCCGCGTGGCCCGCGCATCCCGCTGCCGTCGTCGCTGCAGGAGATCGTGGGGGCGCTGCTCTTCGCGAGCGAGTCGCCGCTCACGGCGGCGGAGCTGCGCGCGTGCGTGCGCGGCGTGGCGCCGGAGGAGGGCGAGGACGCCGAGGTGATGTCCGTGTACCAGAGCTGCACGTCGCGCGAAGTCGAGGAGGCGCTGCACGGACTCGAGAAGGAGCTCGAGCGCAGCGGCTGCGGCTTCCGCCTTGTGTGCGCCGGCGGCGCCTATCGCCTGCAGACCGCGCCCGCGTGCGGCCGCTACGTGCGCGCGCTGCTGAAGCTCGACCGGCCCAACCGCCTCTCCCGCGCCTCGCTCGAGACGCTGGCGATCATTGCCTATCGCCAGCCGATCACGAAGGCCGAGATCGAGCAGATTCGCGGCGTGGCCGTGGACACGATCGTGAAGTCGCTCGTGGATCTGCAGCTCGTGCGCCTCGTGGGCCGCAGCGAACTGCCGGGGCACCCGTTCCTCTATGGCACGTCGCCGCTCTTCCTCGAGCATTTCGGCCTCGCCTCGCTGAGCGAGCTCAACGCGCTCGATCCCACGCTGCAGCGCTCCAATCCGCGCGAGCGCGCCAAGCTCTTCGTCAAGGAGAAGAAGCCCGACGACCAGCCCACGCTCGAAGACGCCGCCAAGGAGGCCGACGCCGCCAAGGAGGCTGCCGCCAACGCCGACACCGCCGCGACCGAAGCGCCCGGTTCCGACGTGGAAGGCGCCGCGTCCGCAGAAGAGGCCGATGAGGGCGAGACGCCCGCGCCGGCCGTCGAGGCGGCCGATGACGATGCGCCGCCGCGCCGCCGCGTCTCCTTCCGTCCCGACGACGAAGACGACGACGAGCCGCTCACCGACGAGGACGATGAATCTCTGACCGACGACGACGAATCGCTCACCGACGACGACGAGGGCGACGACGATGAATCGCTCACCGACGACGACGAGGGCGAGGGCGACGACGACGAATCGCTTCTCGACGATGATGACGACGAGGGCGACGATGAATTTGACGATGACGACGAAGAGGCCGACGACGAGGAGGCCGAGGAAGGGGAAGAAGACGATGAGAACAACACATAGACCGTTGTGGACGTATCTTGCGCTGGCGGGCCTGGCGCTGGCGTGTGGCTGTGACCGCGGGCCGTCGCTCTCCGAGATCGAGGAGCGCGAGCGCACTTCGCGTCTCTACACGAACGCGATGGACGATCTGCAGGCGGGGCGCATGGATGCGGCGATCAAGGGCTTCGAGCGCGTGGTGCTCGAGGAGCCGAAGTCGTACTCCGCGCACTTCCAGCTCGCGACGCTGCTGCAGGACGTGCGCAAGGACTACATTTCCGCCATTGCGCACTATCGCAGCTACCTCGCGCTGAGGCCGGCTTCCGACAAGGCGACCGTGGCGCAGGATCGCGTGAAGCTCTGCGAGACGCTGCTTGGCGCGGAATATCTGCGCAAGGCGGGCGGCAGCGCGTCGGGCAAGCTCGCCTCCGACAACGAGAAGCTGACCGCCGCGCGCGATGCGCTCGCCGCGCAGGTCAAGAAGCTCGAAGGCGACCTTGCAAAGGCCAGACGCGACATTTCGCGTCTGGAAACCGAGAACGCCTCCAAGAGCCGTCTGCTCGCCAAGCTCAGCGAGGCGGACGACGTGAAGGGGTCGAAGTCGACGGCCGTGAAGGACGCGCTCGCGACGCTGCGCGAGGAGCGTGCGGAAGTGGAGCGCCGCCGCATTTCGCCGACGGACGCCGAGCTGCTCGACGAGGACGACGAGGCCGATTCCGCCACCGCCGCCGACCGTGCGCGCACGGCGAACGAAATCAAGAACCTGAAGAAGGAACTGGCGGCGCTCGACGCGGAGCCGGCGCCGCCGAAGCCCGACGCCGCCAAGAAGGGCGCCGGCAAGCCCGTGCCGCTCGACGCGGTGCTCGGCGGCGGGGCGAAGAAGCCCAAGGCCGCCGCCGGGGCGCACCCCGAGACGTACACGGTGCAGGAGGGCGACACGCTCTTCCGCATTTCCACGCGCTTCTACGGCTCGCCCACCAAGTGGCGCACGATCCTGAACGCCAACCGGGCCATCATCTCCGCCGACGGCCGTCTGCGCGCGGGACAGGTGATCCGTCTTCCCTAGCCATGGCGCCGCTCGTCACATCGCTTGTCCGGCCGCGCCATGCGTGGACTGGCGCCGACATCCCCTGGCAGATCGACGTGGGGGACGAGGCGTATGCCGCGCTGCCCGTCGAGCGCCGCGCCGGCTGGCGCCTCTTCCACTACCTCTCCGGCGGTGGCATTCGCGCGTTTGCGGGTTCGCTCGCGCGCGAAGTCGTTTCGCGCCGCCAGACCCGCTTCTTCTGGATCATGGCCGCAGTCTCCATCCTCTGGCTCACGCTCTGGTTTCTGCCATTCTGAGGAGCGCCCCCGCAGAGTTCTGCGATCTGGTTGGCATCTGAGAGGGGATGGGGTAGAAATCTTTGCGGCTTAGTGAAGAGATAGTGAAGAAATAGTGAACACGCGACGGCGAAATTATGGTATACCATTTGCCATGAGACGCTCCGAGCAGATTCCGTACGGCGTGAAGAATTTCAAGCGCATTCGCCAGGAGAACTTCTACCACATCGACAAGACCGCGAAGCCTCTTCGGTGAGTGAACGAGCGGTCGAGATCCGCGAGTGTCTTGACCGCTATCCGGAGATCATTGCCTATGCAGCATTGGATGACATGAATCTTGAATGCGGGCTTGATGGCCATTTCGTCCATACGGATTCAATGATGCTTTAGCAAGATCTCGATCGTCATGGGTAGAAGTGGAAGCGGGAAGGATCCCCCATATGGCGGCGTGACGGTGTCACATCCACGCCGACTGGCGGGCGGAGGTCATCGTCTGGCTGAAGCGGCGCGGAAGGCGGCGGCGAGGTGCGAGGCGTTGAGCTGATCGGCGAGGTGCGAGGCGCGGAAGGCGGCGGCGAGGTGCGAGGCGCGGAAGGCGGTGGCGAGGTGCGAGGCGTTGAGCTGATCGGCGCGAGAGAGATGGCTTGGCGCGCGAGAGATGGCTCGGCGCGCGAGAGATGGCTCGGCGCACGCGGTATCCACGCCCTTGCCAACCCCCAATCGCCGACCAAATTTATTACGCAATGAAATCTCATTGCGCCTCGGGCAAGGAT
>CAVEDG010000174.1:0-4311 GCA_963614205.1 bacterium
TTAGGCGCGCGGGTTGTTGTGGTAGACCGTGTGGAGGAGGTGGTGCGCCTTCTCCGAGCCCGGCTCGCCGAGGAACTCCTTGTAGAGCTTCTTGATGTCGGGGTTCTCGTGCGAAAGGCGCACGGGCTTGCCGGCGTCCTCCGCGTAGAGCCCTTCCATGCGGCGCTCGAGCGTGCCCTTGCGGTCGTCGTGGATGAACGGCTGGCCGCCGCCGTTGATGCAGCCGCCGGGGCAGGCCATGATCTCGATGGCCTGGAAGCGGCTGCGGTCGGCGCGCACCATGTCGAGCACCTTGCGGGCGTTGCCGAGGCCCGAGGCGATGGCCACGTTGACCATCATGCCCGGCGCCACTTCCACCTTCGCCTCCTTCACGCCGTCAAGACCGCGCACCGCGCGGAAGTTGATCGCGTCGCCGGCGAGGTTCTCGCCCGTGAGCATCGTGTGGACGCTGCGCAGGGCCGCCTCCAGCACGCCGCCCGTCACGCCGAAGATCACGCCCGCGCCCGTGGATTCGCCGAGCGGGCTGTCGTAGTCTTCGTCCTCAAGGTTGGCGAGGTTCACGCCCGCCTCGTGCAGCATCGCGGCGAGTTCGCGCGTGGTGACCACGTAGTCGACGTCCCACACGCCGTTGGGGGCGAACTCGGGGCGCGCGGCCTCGTACTTCTTCGCCTGGCACGGCATGATCGAGACGACCACGAGGTTCTCGGGCTTCACGCCGATCTTCTCGGCGTAGTAGCTCTTCGCGATCGCGCCGAACATCTGCTGCGGGCTCTTGCAGCTCGAGGGGATGTCGAGCAGGTCGGGATAGTGGTGCTCGAGGAAGTTGATCCAGCCCGGGCAGCAGGAGGTGAGGATCGGGAGATTCTTCCCGGCCTTCACGCGCTCCACGAGCTCGTGGCCTTCCTCCATGATCGTGAGGTCGGCGGAGAAGTCGGTGTCGAACACCTTGTCGAAGCCGAGGCGGCGCAGGCCGGCCACGAGCTTGCCCGTCACGGGCTCGCCGGGCTTGAAGCCGTACTCCTGGCCGATCGCCACGCGCACGGCGGGGGCGGTCTGCACGATCACCGTCTTCGACGGGTCGTTGATCGCCTTCCACACGTCCTTCACGTAGCTCACGCCCACGATCGCGCCCACGGGGCACACGTTCACGCACTGGCCGCAGAACGTGCAGCTCGAGTCCGCAAGCGGAATCATCGAGGCCGTGCCGACCTTCGCGCTGAAGCCGCGGCCGTTGCCCGTGAGGGCGCCGACGGTCTGCACCTTGTTGCACACCGTCTCGCAGCGGCGGCACATCACGCACTTCGAGAGGTCGCGCATGATGGCGGCGGACTTGTCGATCGGGAACGTGTTCGTCTCGCCGCGGAACGGGATGTCGCGCACGCCGAACTCGGCGGCGAGCTTCTGCAGCTCGCAGTCCTGGTTCTTCGCGCACGTCAGGCACGTCTGCGGATGGTCCGAGAGCAGCAGCTCCAGCACGGTGCGGCGCGCCTTGAGCGCGCGGTTCGAGTTCGTCCACACTTCCACGCCGTCGCGCGAGAGCGGGGTCGCGCACGCCGGCACGAGGATCTTGCGCGGGCCGCGGATGCCGGTCGCCTCCACGAGGCAGAGGCGGCAGGAGGCGGGCTTGTTCGCCGTGCCGCACCCGACGTCGGGGCAGTAGCACAGCGTGGGGATGTGCACGTTGATCTTGTTCGCCGCGTCGAGAATCGTCGAGCCGGCCGGCACCTCGACCTTGGTGCCGTTGATGATGACGGAAACGTTTGCCATGACTAAAATTCCTTACTCCTTGACGATGGCCTTGAACGGGCAGGCGCTGATGCACGCGCCGCACTTGATGCACTTCTTCGCGTCGATCACGTGCATCTGCTTCACGGTGCCGGAGATCGCGTTGACCGGGCAGTTGCGGGCGCACTTGGTGCAGCCCTTGCACTTGTCGGTGATCTTGAGCGTGTAGAGCTTGGTGCACGTGCCGGCGGGGCACTTCTTGTCGCGCACGTGGGCGATGTACTCGTCGCGGAAGTAGCGCAGCGTGGAGAGGATCGGGTTCGGAGCCGTCTGGCCGAGGCCGCACAGCGCCGTGTCCTTGATCGTGTTGGCGAGATCCTCGAGTTCCTCGAGCATCTCCTCCGTGCCGTTGCCGTCGCAGATCTTCTCGAGCATTTCGAGCATGCGCCGCGTGCCGATGCGGCACGGCGTGCACTTGCCGCAGCTCTCGTCCTTGGTGAAGCCCAGGTAGAACTTCGCCATGGCGGGCATGCAGTCCTTGTCGGAGAGCACGATCATGCCGCCCGAGCCCATCATGGAGCCGATCTTGCCGAGGTTCATGTAGTCGATCGGCGTGTCGAGGTTCTCCGCGGTGATGCAGCCGCCGGAGGGACCGCCGGTCTGCACGGCCTTGAACTGGTGGCCGCCGGAGATGCCGCCGCCGATGTCGTAGATGATCTCGCGCAGCGTCGTGCCCATCGGCACTTCCACGAGGCCCACGTTGTTGATCTGGCCGGCGAGCGCGAACACCTTCGTGCCGGAGTTGCCGCTCACGGTCTTCGTCCAGTTGCCCTTCTCGTCGGTCTCGATCTTCCAGTTGCCGATCTTGGAGTACCAGGCGGCGCCCTTCACGAGGATGACGGGGATGGAGGCGTAGGTCTCCACGTTGTTGACGTTCGTGGAGCAGCCCCAGTAGCCGCCGCCGATGTTGGCGGGGAACGGCGGCTTGGTCGTGGGCTCGCCGCGCTGGCCTTCCATCGAGTGGATGAGGGCCGTCTCCTCGCCGCACACGAACGCGCCGGCGCCGAGCTTGATCTCGATGTCGAAGCAGAATTTCGTGCCGAGGATGTTGTCGCCGAGCAGGCCGACTTCGCGCGCCTGGTCGATCGCCTTCTGCAGACGGCTCACCGCGAGCGGATACTCCGCGCGGATGTAGACGAGGCCGTGCTGCGCGCCGATCGCGTAGGCGCCGATGGCCATCGCCTCGATCACGCTGCCCGGATCGCCTTCCATGATCGAGCGGTCCATGAACGCGCCCGGGTCGCCTTCGTCGGCGTTGCACACGATGTACTTCTCGTCGGCCTTCACGCCCGCGGCGATCTTCCACTTGAGGCCCGTGGGGAAGCCCGCGCCGCCGCGCCCGCAGATGCCCGAGTTGAGCACTTCCTGCACCACCTGCTCCGGCGTCATCTGCGTGAGCGCCTTCGCGAGGCCCTGGTAGCCCTCGTTCGCGATGTAGTCCTCGATCGACTCCGCGTCGATGAGGCCGCAGTTGCGCAGCGCGATGCGGTGCTGCTTGGCGTAGAACGGCATCTGCGCGTAGTCGTGGATCTTCGCCTTGAGCGTGGGCTCCACGTAGAGCAGACGCTCCACCACCTCGTGGCCGACGATGTGCTTCTGCACGATCTCCTTCGCGTCGTCCGGCGTGACCTGCACGTAGAACACGTTGTCGGGCATCACCTTGACGATCGGGCCCTGGGCGCAGAAGCCGAAGCAGCCCGTCTGCACCACGCGCACGTCGGCCTCGAGGCCGGCCGCGCGGATCTCGTCGCGCAGGTTCGCCATCAGCGTCTGCGACGCCGACGCATGGCAGCCCGTGCCGCCACAGCAGAGAATGTCCTTCTTCTTCGAGTCGATCGCGCCTTCGGAGACGAGACGGAGGGCGAGCTTGCCCTTCGCGGCCTCGAACATGGCGTCGAGATCGGCCTTGCTCGTAATCTTGTCCATTGCTACGCTCAGCCTTTCGCCTTGTATTCGTTGATGATGGCGACGGCCTTCGCGGGCGTCACCTTTCCATACACCTGATCGTTGACCATCATGACCGGCGCGAGACCGCAGGCGCCCACGCAGCGCAGCGCGCTCACGGAGAAGAGGCCGTCCGCCGTCGGATGCGTGTCGGCCTGCACGCCGAGCACGCGCTCGATTTCGCGCAGCACGCCCTCGCTGCCCTTCACGTAGCACGCCGTGCCGAGGCACACGTTGATCACGTACTTGCCCTTCGGCTTGGTGGTGAAGTAGTTGTAGAAGGAGACCACGCCGGAGACGGCGCTCTCGGGGATGTGCATGCGCGCGGCCACATGCTGCTGCACTTCGCGCGGCAGATAGCCGAAGATGTGCTGGGCGCGGTGAAGGATCTGGATGAGTCGTCCGCGCCGGCGCTCATCGGTCAGGTCCAGATTGAGACCGTCGATGAAGGCGTCCAGCTCGGCATACTTTCCGGCAATGGCCGGCGAGCAGTTTTCGCACATGTGACGTATTCCTTGTTGGGTGAAAAAAATCGTCTTGTATTATCGCACACAAGACGCTTGTTAGGCAAGTCTAATTGGC
>CAVEDG010000175.1:0-4298 GCA_963614205.1 bacterium
TCCACCGCCTCTCGATCCAGGCGTTCGAGCCGGTGCTCGTCGAGGGCAAGGCGATCCGCCTGCACCCGATGGTCTGCACGCCGTTCAACGCCGACTTCGACGGCGACCAGATGGCCGTGCACGTGCCGCTCTCGATCGAGGCGCAGATGGAAAGCCGCCTGATGATGCTCGCGGCCACGTCCATCTTCTCGCCGGCCTCCGGCAAGTCGGTGATGACGCCGACGCAGGACGTGTGCCTGGGCCTCTACTTCCTCACCACGCCGGGCCAGGCGGAGAAGCTGAGCGGCCACATTCCGGGCAAGTTCGACTTCAGCGGCATGCATCTGCCCGCGTTCAACGACATCGGCGAGGTCGAGTTCGGCATCGCGGAGAACGTGATCGGCTATCAGACGCCGATCCGCTTCCGCAACCCGGACTACGGCACCACGGGCCGCCCGCACGGCGACCCCACCAAGAGCACGATCGTGACGACGGCCGGCCGCGTGATCTTCAACGCGATCTTCCCGGAGGCGATGGGCTTCTGGAACGACAAGGTCACGAAGAGCACGATCGGCAGCCTCATCCTCGACTGCCACCGCGTGGCGGGCCATGACGCGGCCGTGAAGCTGATCGACGACCTCAAGAACCTCGGCTACAACTACGTCACCGTCTCCGGCGCGTCCATGGGCCTGAAGGACATGATCCGCCCGGCCGTGAAGGACGATGTGATCGCCAAGAGCGCGGCCGAGGTCGCCAAGATCGAAGGCCAGTTCCAGCAGGGCATCATCACCGCGGGCGAACGCCACAACAAGATCGTCGACGTGTGGTCCGCCGCCACCGAGAAGGTGGGCGACGAGCTCTACAAGACGATCGACCGCAACGTTTCGAAGGAGAACCCGAACCCCACGGAGCTGAACCCGATCTTCATGATGGTCGACTCCAAGGCGCGTGGTTCGAAGCTGCAGATCCGCCAGCTCGCCGGCATGCGCGGCCTCATGGCCGACCCGTCGGGCAACATCATCGAACGCCCGATCACCGCGTCGTTCCGCGAGGGCCTCTCGGTGCTCGAGTACTTCATCTCGTCCCACGGCGCCCGCAAGGGTCTTGCCGACACGGCCCTGAAGACGGCCGACGCCGGCTACCTCACGCGCAAGCTCGTGGACGTGTCGCAGGACGTGATCATCTCGACCGAAGACTGCAACACGGTCAACGGCATCGAGGTCTCCGCCATCGTGGAAGGCGACGAAGTCAAGGCCACGCTCGCCAGCCGCGTGCTCGGCCGCACGGCCCTCTACGAGATCGTGGATCCGCACACGCAGGAGACGATCGTGGAGGCCAACGCCGAGATCGACGAGGCCGCGTGCGCGCGCCTCGAGAAGGCGGGCGTGGAGTCGGTGTGGATCCGCTCCGGCCTCACGTGCGACGCGGAGCACGGCATGTGCGCGAAGTGCTACGGCCGCGACCTCTCCACGGGCAAGCAGGTGGAGATCGGCACGGCGGTGGGCATCATCGCCGCACAGTCCATCGGCGAGCCCGGCACGCAGCTGACGATGCGGACGTTCCACATCGGCGGCACGGCCTCCATGACCGCGAAGGTGCCGGAGATCGTGCTCAAGAACGACGGCGTGGCGAAGTTCGTGGACGTGCGCAAGGTGCGCAACGACGAAGGCCGCGAGGTCGTGCTCAACAAGAACGGCTCGCTCGAGATCTGGTCGAAGCCCGAGGAGAAGGGCGGCGCCCGCCTCGACTCCTACCCGCTGCAGATGGGCTCCGTGCTGCTCTGCGAAGACGGCGAAGCCGTCAAGAAGGGCCAGAAGGTCGCCCAGTGGGACCCGCACTCCGTGCCGGTGCTCGCCGAGGAACACGGCACGATCACGTTCGTGGACTTCGAAGAGGACATTTCGGTGAAGAGCGAGGTCGACCGCGCGACCGGCGCCAAGACGCTCGTGGTGCTCGACACGAAGGAGTCCAACCTCCATCCGCGCATCGAGATCCGCGGCGTGCCGCACACCAACGACGGCCTCACGTACAACCGCAATGCGCTGCTCGACAGCCACGACATTCCGACGGGCGCCATCGTGATGGTGCGCGACGGCATGCAGGCCTCGCCGGGCATGCTGCTCGCGAAGACGCCGCGTGAGGAGGCGAAGACGCGCGACATCACGGGCGGTCTGCCGCGCGTGGCCGAGCTCTTCGAGGCGCGCCAGCCCAAGGACGCGGCCGAGATCTCCAAGATCGAGGGCGTGGTCGAGTTCGGCGAGAACGTGCGCGGCAAGCGCACGCTGCTCGTGAAGGACGACGTCACCGGCCAGGTCGAGGAGCACCTCATCCCGATGGGCAAGCAGATCGTCGTGTTCAAGGGCGACCGCGTGAAGAAGGGCCAGCAGCTCACCGAAGGCCCGATCATCCCGCAGGAGATCCTCGAGGTCTCCGGCCCGCAGGAACTCGAAAAGTACCTCGTCAACGAAGTGCAGCAGGTCTACCGTCTGCAGGGCGTGGAGATCAACGACAAGCACATCGAGATCATCGTGCGCCAGATGCTCCGCAAGGTGCGCATCACGAACCCGGGCGACACGGACTTCCTCTGGGGCGAGCAGATCACGCGCCAGACGTTCCTGCGCGAGAACGAGAAGATGATGTCGGAAGGCCGCCGCCCGGCGGAGGCCCAGCCCGCGCTGCTCGGCATCACCAAGGCCGCGCTCGAAACCGACTCCTTCATCTCCGCCGCGTCCTTCCAGGATACGACGCGCGTCCTCACCGAGGCCGCGACGATGGGTCGCGTGGACGAACTGCGCGGCTTCAAGGAGAACGTGATTCTCGGCCACCTCATCCCCGGCGGCACCGGCTTCCCGCTGCACCGCTACCTCAAGCTCGTGCCGCTGTGCGAGCCGATCTCCGACGCGGAGATGGAGGAGCTGCGCCGCGAGGCCAAGGCCAAGCAGGACGCCATCTTCGGCACCGTCCCGCCTCCCACGGACGAGGAGGACGAGGACGAGCCCGCATTCCCGGTCGCCTCGGAGGACTCCCAGCAGGAGTTCGCCCAGGCGCCCGCGAACCAGGCTCCCGACCAGACGGTTGACGGCTACTCCGCCGACGACGTGGGCTTCTCGCTCGACGGTCTCGGCACGGGCGGCGTCGATGGCGACGGCGAATGAAGACCCGCCAGTTCTGGTATCCGCTCCCCACGCGGCTCATCGCGCAGCATCCTTCGGAGAAGCGCGGTGATGACCGCATGATGGTGCTCCACCGCGACACGGGCGTGGTGGAGCACCGTCGCATGGTCGATTTCCCCGACTACGTGACGGCGAACGATCTGCTCGTGGTCAACGACACGAAGGTCTTTCCCGCGCGCCTCGTGGGCACGTGGGCGGACTCCCCCGGCGCCGTGGAGGTGCTGATGGTTTCGCCCGCCACCGACGCCGATTCGCTGGAGGCGCGCGGCAGCCGCGCGGGCGACGTGCTGTCGTGGCGCGTGATGATCGGCTCCGGCCGGCCCGCCCGCGCGGGCCAGGTCGCCGTCTTCGGCCCCCACCGCGAACTGCGCGTGGAGCTCGTCGAGAAGGTCGGCGGCGGCATGTGGACGTGCGCCTTCGTCTCGGAGCGGCCGCTCGGCGAACTCCTCGACGAATTCGGCCACACGCCCGTGCCGCCCTACGTCCACCGCGAGGGCACGCGCGAGGAGGAGATGGAAGACCGCGCGCGCTACCAGACGATCTACGCGAAGCACGTGGGCAGCGTGGCCGCGCCCACGGCGGGGCTGCACTTCACGCCCGAGATCTTCGCCGCGCTCGACGCGAAGGGCGTGCCGCGCACGGCCGTGACGCTCCACGTGGGCCCGGGCACGTTCCGGCCCGTCAAGGCCGAGAACATCGAGGATCACGAGATGGACTTCGAGGCGTTCACCGTGTCGCCCGAGGCGGCGGAGGCGGTGAATGCGTGCAAGGCGCGTGGCGGGCGCGTGTTCTGCGTGGGCTCCACGAGCGTGCGCACGCTCGAAAGCGTGGCCGCGCGCGAGAAGGCGCCCGGCGATCCGCTTGTCGCGCCCGGCAGCGGCGCGAGCAACATCTTCATCTACCCGCCCTACGACTTCCGCGTGTGCGACTGCATGCTCACGAACTTCCACCTGCCGCAGTCCACGCTGCTCATGATGACGAGCGCGCTTGCGGGTCGCGAACGCATGCTCTGCGCCTACGCGCTCGCCGTGCGCGCCAACTACCGCTTCTTCTCCTACGGCGACTGCATGCTGATCGTGTAGCGGGCGGGCTCAGCCTTCCGTGGGCATGCCCCAGGAGGCGAGCTTCGTCTGGATCCAGTCGAAG
>CAVEDG010000176.1:0-4277 GCA_963614205.1 bacterium
CGCGCGGCGTGAGCCGCAAGATCGGCGACGCGGAGGAGCGCAAGCGCCTGAAGAAGATCCTCGACAAGCTGCTGATCCCCGACGAAGTGGGCCTCATCGTGCGCACGGCGGGCGTGGGCGCGCGCGGCACCTCGTTCGTGCGCGACATCCGCAACCTGCTCGAAAGCTGGCACGAAATGCAGGGCAACGTCAAGAACCTGCGCGCGCCGTGCTGCGTGTGGCAGGAGCCCGACCTCGTGGAGCGCGTCGTGCGCGACTGGCTCACCGAGGACATCGACGGCGTGCTCGTGGACGACGAGAAGACCTACGAGAAGCTGCGCGACGTCACGAGCCGCATCTCGCGCCGCGCCCGCGGCAAGGTGCGCCACTACGACGGCGCCGAGAACGTCTTCACCCGCCTCGGCATCGAACGCCAGCTGCAGGACGCCTTCAACCGCCAGGTCAAGCTCAAGAGCGGCGGCTACCTCGTGATCGACGAAACCGAGGCCCTCATCGCCGTGGACGTCAACACGGGCCACCACAAGGGCAAGGGCACGCAGGAGGACGCGATCCTCGAGGTCAACCTCGAGGCCGTGGAGGAGGTGGCGCGCCAGCTGCGCCTGCGCAACATCGGCGGCCTCGTGGTGCTCGACCTCATCGACATGAAGAGCCGCAAGCACCAGAAGCAGGTGTACCGCGCGCTGAAGGACGCGCTCAAGCGCGACCGCGCGCGCACGAACGTGCTCGAGATCAGCGAGCTCGGCCTGCTGGAGATGAGCCGCCAGCGCCACGAGGAGTCGATCCTCTCGATGCTGTCGAGCACGTGCCCGTGCTGCGGCGGCCACGGCGTGGTGAAGAGTCCGCTCGCCGTGTCGATCGAGCTGCAGCGCCAGCTCACGTCGATCCTGCGCAAGGCGGATCAGGACAAGCGGCCGATCGTGCCGAAGATCGTGATCGCGCCGGCGGTGATGCAGCGTCTGCGCACGGAAGACGCGCAGATCCTCGCCGAGCTGCAGGCGCGCCACAACACGAAGCTCACGTTCGTCTCGGAGCTGCATCGCCACCCCGAGACCTTCTCCATCCTAGACGCGGAGACGGGGCGTGTGCTATACTCTTCCCGTGCGGGACTGCCCACCGTCTAGCCGGCCGTTTCGCGAAAGCCCCTGTGAACACGAGAGAACACGCATGAAGACATCACTTGCCGTCCTCGCCGTCTGCGCCGCCTGCGCGGCGCCGGCGCAGTACCTCGACTATCTGCATCCCGCGGAGAAGAAGCCGCGGGGCGACGCGGCCGCGCGCGTTTCGGGACCGATGCGCGTGACGGGCGACTACATGAGCGCCAACCGCGGCACGGGCGAGCTGCTCGCCACGGGTCACGTCTCGGCGGTGGCGGCGCCGTTCACGTTCCGCTCGCCGCGCGTGGAGCGCACGATCGACGGCGTGTACCGCTTCGGCGACGACGCCTTCGCCACCACGTGCACGAACGCGCCGGAGGAGACGCTGCACTGGGGGCTGCGCGGCGACTTCACCTACATCCAGGACCAGGCGTTTCTCGCCAAGGACGTGTGGCTCTACCACTGGGGCGCGCCCGTGTTCTGGCTGCCGATCTGGTATCAGCCGCTCAACACGGACTACGGTCTGCGCGTGGTGCCGGGCTACCGTTCGCGCTGGGGCGGCTACCTGCTCACGAGCTACAGGTATTCGCTCTACGAGCGCCGCGAGGCGAACACCGCCTACCTCGGCGCGACCACCTACGCGGAGTACCGCACGAAGAACGGCTTCGCGCTCGGCGAGGGGCTGCGCTGGGGCCGCAAGACGGGCACCTCCGCATCGCCCGAGCTCTCGCGCGAGGGCTTCGGCCGCGGCCAGGTGAAGGCGTTCTACGCCTGGGACGAAGACTACGACCGCTACACCGGCCGCCGCTGGAACGGCCACCACCGCCGCTACGGCAACTGGGGCAGCGACGTGGACCGCGAGCGCTACCGCATCACGTTCGAGCACGCCGCCGACTTCACGGAGCGCGACACCTTCAACGCCTACGCAAGCTACTACTCCGACTCGCACATGGCGCGCGACTTCTTCGACCGCGACGAACGCCGCGAGTCGATTCCGATGAACGAGGCCTGGTACGAGCACCGCGAGCTCTCGTGGGCGGCGGGCGGCTCCGTCTCCGGCCCGATCAACGACTTCTACGCCGGCACCGCGCGTCTGCCCGAGGCGTGGCTCGCCATCGAGCCGCAGCCGATCTGGGATCTGCCGCTCAACTACGAATCGCAGACCCGCGCCGGCTACCTCAACCACGACTACGCGCGCTACGGCTCGCACGACCCCATGTACCGCTACGTGCCGTACATCGGCGTGAACGGCCGCGGCGCCGACTACCAGGCGTTCCGCATGGACACCGCGCACCGCGTCACCCTGCCGTTCAAGCTCTGGGACGTGCTCTCCCTCGTGCCGCGCGTGGGCTATCGCGGCACCTACTGGAGCGACAGCGGCGACGCCGACGCCGCCTACCTCAAGGCCTCCGGCGACGGCATCTTCCGCAGCATCGGCGAAGTCGGCTTCACCGCCGCCGCGCGCGGCAGCGCCTGGTACGGCGACACATGGCGCCACGTGGTCGAGCCCTACCTCGACTACTCCTACCAGGCCGTGGATCTCAGCGGCGGCCACGGCTCGCGCTACTACGCCTTCGACAGCTACGACCGCTCCATCGACTGGCTCGACCAGTTCGGCTTCGAGGGCCGCGGCCTGCCCTACAACTGGCACGGCATCCGCCCGGGCCTGCGCAACACCTTCCAGGAAGTGGACGACACGGGCGTGCTGCGCACCGTGCTCGACTGGGACCTCTACCTCGCCGTGCCCTTCGAGACCATGTCGCCCTACGGCAAGGACAGCGTGCTCGCCGGCTATCCCCGCGACGACAAGGACGGCAACTACAACCGCTCCGGCCACCGCCAGGTGGTGCCGGGCACGCGCATCCGCTGGAACCCCTCGCGCGACATCTCCCTCCTCGCCCGCGCCGAGTACGACTGCCAGAACTCCAAGGCCTCCTACGCCGACATCGTCTTCCGCCAGCGCCTCACGGACACCTTCGACTACCACGTGAGCTACATCGGCCGCGACCAGCGCCTCTGGACCTACCTGCCCAGCAACTACGACCGCTGGAACTACCAGCTCTCGAACATCCTGCAGCTCGGCTTCACGCACAGCGTGTGCGAGAACTTCGCCTGGTCGCCCTACATCCGCCTCGACTGCCGCCGCAGCGAAGTGGACGAAGTCGGCGCGTGGTTCGACATTCTCACGGACTGCATCGGCTACCGCGTGCTCTTCGCGCACGAGACGTCGTTCACGCGCGTGGACGACTCGAAGGAGCCGTGCGACAACCGCGTGTCGTTCTTCATCTACCTGCGCGCCTTCGGTCCGAGCAGCATGCTCGACCTCGCGCGCTTCTAGCGCCGAACGCCATCACGGAACATCGCCCGGGCCCGCGAGCAGTGCGCGCGCCCGGGCGAGTTCGTCTTCGGTGGGCGCGCGCGCGTCGTCGAGCGTGTAGGGGAGGCCGAGCGCCTGCCACTTGGGCACGCCGAGTGCGTGGTAGGGCAGCACGTCTACGCGCTTCACATTGCCGAGCGAGCGGATGAAGTCGCCCGTGCGCGCGAGGTCGTCGGGATCGTCCGTGAGTCCGGGCACGAGCACGCGCCGAATCCAGACGGCCGTGCCGAGTTCCGCGAGATGGCGCGCGCAGGCGAGCACGGGCGCGTTGTCCGCCCCCGTGAGCGCGCGGTGCGCCGCCGCGTCGAACACCTTGAGGTCAAGCAGCACGGTGTCAGCTGCGCGCAGCAGCGCCTCCTGCGCCGCATCGTCCGCGCGGTAGCACGCGGCCGACGTGTCGAGACAGGTCGTCGCGCCCGCCGCGTGGATCCGCGCGAAGACCTCCGCGCCGAACGCGGCCTGCAGCATCGGCTCGCCGCCGGAGAGCGTGATGCCGCCCTCCGCGCCCCAGTAGGTTCGGTAGCGGCGCGCGCGCGCCACGACCTCCTCGGCCGTCGCCTCGAACGCGGGCGGCCGCGCCCACGTGTCGGGGTTGTGGCAGTAGCGGCAGCGCAGCGGGCAGCCGCTCAGAAAGACGATGAAACGGACGCCGGGGCCGTCCACGGCCCCGAACGTCTCGTAGGAATGAATCTTTCCGATTGGCATCCCCAACGCCATTACCTCCGGCGAAGCGGACCCCTAGAGCGTCTTATGGCAGGTGCGCTTGATGACGTCGAGCTGCTGCTCGCGCGTCAGGTCGATGAACT
>CAVEDG010000177.1:0-4243 GCA_963614205.1 bacterium
GGTTCTGGTCTTTCGTGAAAAACGATTGAAGGGTAGTATACTAAACGCACCCGCTTGGCGCAAGGGGCAAGTTGACGTCTACTTCTTTCCGTTGTAGCGGCGGCTGTACATCGTCGCGCCCATGTCGCGCGCGGCCTGCACGAGTTCCGGGTAGGGCGTGTCCGTGCCCGTCACGAAGCCGATCTGGTAGTTCTCGCCGTCCGAGCGGCCCGTGAGCGCCTGATCCTGCCACTGGAACCAGTGCGTGCCCACGAAGCGCGGATGGTCAAGGCACGCGGCGACGTAGTCGCGGTAGCACTGCGCGCGCTCGTTCTGGTCGCGCGTCGCCACGAGCCCCGTGTGGAACATGCCGCGGTCGAGCGCGCCGAAGTGGAACTCGCCGTTGATCATCGGCTTGTCCGCGGAGCCCTCCGGCAGGTCGCGCACGGGCTGGCGGGCGTAGATGTTCACGCTCACCACGTCGCAGTGGCGCGCCGAGGCGCGGTAGACGTCGGGCGTGGCCCAGGCGATGCGCGAGCCGAGATAGAGGTGGTTGGGCAGCTCCTCGTGCAGGATCTTCGCCACGGTCGAGAAGTAGACCTCCGCCACGTGCGCAAGATCGGGCAGGTCGTTCCACGAGAGTTCGTTGTCCACGAACACGCCGAGGCACCACGGATCGTTCTTCATGCTCTTGGCGGCGGCGCGGGCGCGGGCGCGCAGCGTCTCGGCGAACTTCGGGTTCTCCGGATCCGGCAGCGGACCCCACCAGCCCTTCGAGCCCGCGCGGCGCGGCGTGCCGCCCGTGCCGAGGCAGAGCGTGTAGGGCGTGCGGCGCAGATTGTAGATCGCGGGATCGCTCCAGTTCGCGATCGTGTTGAGGCCCCAGGCGCGGATGCGGTCATGGGCGCGCACGCGCGTGAAGACGCGCCAGTCGGGCCCGTACTTGCGCAGCGCGTTCGCCCGCGCGAAGTCGAACGTCTCGTAGGGCACGTGCGCGGGATCCTTGTAGAAGCCGTGCGCGCCCGGCCACGTGGCGCGGCCGCGGAAACCGCCGAACACGGGGTCGTCCTTCGCGGGCATCCAGCTGAAGTAGCTTTCGCGGAAGCCCACGCCCGTCTCGTTGCCCACGCGCACGCAGTCCACGCCGTGCGACCAGAAAAGCCGGCCGGCCGGATCCACGAGCCACCACTTGCCGTTCACCTTCTCCGTGCGGAAGAAGCCCGTGGCCTTGAGCTGCGGGCCGGCGGCCCAGCCGCCGTAGGGATCGCGGTCGGGAATCGTGCCCTCCGCGTGCGCGGCGAGCCAGGCGTCTTCGGCCGTCTTCGCGGCCGCGAGCTCGGCGTCGTTGTGGATCTTGCCGGGCCAGTCGTCGTGCAGGAACTGGCCGTAGGCGTCCACGAACGGCAGGAACGTCGCGGCCTTGAGCACCTTCGGCGGCGTACCGGCGCCGCAGGCCGTCACGCGCGACACGCTGAAGCCACCCTCCTGGCCATCCTTGATGAGGAAGATGTGGAAGGAGAAGACCTTGCGCACGTCGAACGTGGAGCCGCCCACGGCCGAAGGCGCGCCGTTCATGCCCTTGAGATCGAGCGGCGCGTCGAGCTGCCACGGCAGGTTGCGCAGCGACACGTCGATCACGCCCGCGGCGTGCGGCGCGAGCGCCACGCTGCCGCCGGGCGTGCGCCCCTGCACGGTCTTGCCCTTCACGCTCAGGTTCACGATGAGCGAACGCGCCTGCGTGTTGCTCACCGCCACGCACAGACGCCCGTAGGCGGAAAGATCCACCTCGCCCGCCTTGAAGTCGAGCCGCATGCCGGGCCAGCTGGCCTGCGTGCCCGTGGTCACGCGCGCCTCGGGCGCGAAGACGAGCGTGGAGTCCTGCTGGGCCTTCATCTCCGTCTCGTCGGACGGCCAGAGAACCTTGTCCGCCGCCGCGCCCGCAAGGGCGAGGGCGGAGGCGAGGGTGAGGGTGAGTACGTGCTTCATGATGTCGCGTGCCTCTCGTGTTCGTGTCAGTGTTTGAGGAGGAGATCCATCAGGTCGCCGCCCTTGAGCGCGCCGAGCGCACCCTGCTGCGCGGCGACTTCGTCGTAGGTCTGCACGGCGTCCGGCGCCACGCCGGGCTGGTAGACGGCCACGGGCACGGGCGTGCGCGTGTGCTTGCCGAGGCGGATCGGCACGGGATGGTCGGGCAGCACGCAGTACGCCACGCCGTCGCCAAGCGCGGCGCGCACGCGGCCGATGAGCCGCCCGTCGAAGTCCTCGAGCGCCTGCAGCTTGAGTTTGAGATCCTGCGCGTGGCTCACTTCGTCCGTCGCCTCGATGTGCACGTAGACGAAGTCGTAGCCGTCGCGGATGGCCGTGATCGCGGCGTCGGCCTTGCCTTCGTAGTTGGTGTCGATGTAGCCCGTGGCGCCCGGCACCTTGATGACGTCGAGCCCCATCGTGCGGCCAAGGCCGTTGATCACGTCCACCGCCGCCACGATCGCGCAGCGCGCGCCGTAGCGCGCGGAGACCGAGTGGATCGCGCCCGCCTTGCCGCCGCTCCACGGCCACACGCCGTTGGCGCCGCGGCCCTTGAGCACCTCGGCCGCGCGCGCGATCACGTGGCGCAGCACCTGCACCGTGTAGTCGCCCGCCGGGTTCTTCGCGCGCGGCAGATGCTCCGCCACGGGATTGCCGCTGTTGTCGTCGGGCTTGTCGTAGGCCACGTCGGCGCCGCTGAACGCGGGACCGTGCAGAAGAATGAGGTTGCGGTAGCTCACGCCCGCGTAGAAGCGGATGAACTCGCCGGGCGCGCCCTTCCAGCCGTCGGCGATCTGCGCGTTGAGAAGCGCGATCGCCTCCTGCTGCTCGGCCGCGCCCACGTGGCCGCCGGAGAAGTCCGCCAGCGTGCCGTCCGGCGCCACGGTGACGAGATTGAGGCGGAAGACCACGTCGTCCGGACCCATCTCGATGCCCTGGCTCGCGGCCTCGAGCGGCCCGCGGCCGCAGAGTTCCTTCGCGAGGTCTCCGCCGAGCACGCTCATGTTCGCCACGTCGCTCGAGGTCGGAAAGCCGTCGGGCAGCGTGAGCATTGTGCCGGAGCGCCCGTGCGCGGCGATCCAGTCCATGTTGGGAACGCGGGCGGCCTGGAGCGGCGTGCGCCCGTCAAGTGCGGCGAGGGGCTCGTCGGCCATGCCGTCGCCAAGAAAAAGTACTGTCGGTGCGTGTTTCATGGGAAAGAACAGTATATCACATCCGCGTTCGTCTCAGGAAACCGTGAACGTGAGCGCACGGCCCGTGCGCGGATGCGTGAACGTGAGCTGGCAGGCGCGCAGGCACAGCGTGTCGCCGCGCCGGCCGTGGCCGTATTTCGCGTCGCCCACCACGGGATGCCCCGCCTCCGCGAAGTGCACGCGGATCTGGTGCTTGCGCCCGCTCTTGAGCGTGACCTTCACGCGCGTGGAGGCGGGCGCCTCCTCCACGACTTCCCACTCCGTGCGGGCGAGCCGGCCGGCGGCGGGATTCCTCACGCTGTGCACGGAATAGTCCGCCTCCTCGCGCAGGTAGCTTTCGAACACGCCGCGTGGCGCCCCGAGCGCGCCTTCCACGCGCGCCTCGTAGACCTTCGTGGTCACCTCGTTCCAGTGGTCGCGCAGCCATGTCTGCGCCGCCTCGGTCTTCGCGACCATCATCACGCCGCTCGTCTCGCGGTCAAGACGGTGCACGAGATAGACGCGCTTCGCGCTCTTCCACTGGCCCTTGCGCACGTAGTCCGTGAGCACGCTCTCCACGCTCGGATCCGCGCGGCCGCGCAGCGCCTGCGTGAGCAGCCCCGCCGGCTTATCGAGAACAAGAACGTCCGCATCCTCGTGGAGAATGCGGATGCCATGCAGCCGCGAGTCCGTTTTCATGCGCTGCTTTCCTCGTCACGGAATCACGAGACAATTCACCCCTCCCTCGACCACCCCAAAGGGTGGAAAGCAGGAAGGGGTGAAGTGCCGGCTTACGCCTCGGGCTTGGTCTTACGCAGACCGAGACCGCGATCGCCTTCCTTCCACTGGCCACGGGCCTGAAGCAGGTTGACGCGCTCGAAACGCTTGAGGACGTTGCGCTTGGACGTGATCTTACCAGATCCCTTGAGACTACGATGCTGACTCATTGTTTTCTTCTCCTATGCGAAAAATTGAAAAGACAAGTATAGCATATTTCCGCCGCGAATGGAAGCACAAGTGTGTTCCCTCACGGATCCTCCTGCCATTCCAGATAGACAGGTTTGGAG
>CAVEDG010000178.1:0-4224 GCA_963614205.1 bacterium
CGCGCGGCGGCATGGTGCTCTGCAAGGAGAAGTGGGCGAAGGCGCTCGACAGCGCCGTGTTCCCGGGCATGCAGGGCGGCCCGCTCGAAAACATCATCGCCGCCAAGGCCGTGCTCTTCCGCGAGTGGATGAGTCCGGAGAAGAAGGGCTACGCCCAGCAGGTCGTCAAGAACTGCAAGGCCATGTGCAAGGCCGTGAAGGACCGCGGCTACCGCATCGTCTCCGGCGGCACCGACAACCACCTCTTCCTTGTGGACGTGAAGACCACCAAGGGCATCACGGGCAAGGAGGCCGCCGCCGCGCTCGACGCCGCCGGCATCGTCGTCAACAAGAACACGATCCCCTACGACACCGAGTCGCCGTTCAAGACCTCCGGCATCCGCGTGGGCACCGCGTCCATCACCACGCGCGGCATGAAGGAGAAGGAGGCCGCGCTCATCGGCGGCTGGATCGCGGACGTGCTGGACGACATCACGGACGTGAAAATGCAGGCGAAGGTCAAGGCGAAGGCGAAGGCCCTCACGGCCCGCTTCCTCGTGCCCTGATCGCGTGAAACCCAAACGGAACGGAGACGAGATGACGACGATGCGAAGGACGATGCTGCTGGCGGCTGCGCTGCTGGCGATCACGGGACTGGCGGACGTGGCGTACGTGGACGAGTTCGACCTGTCGGGGGCGCACTGCGGCATGGGGCTGACCGCGCGGGCGAAGACGTCCGTGTGCGGCAACCCCATCCGGCTCGGCGAGGCCGTCTACGCGCGCGGCGTGGGCGTGCGGCCGGAGAGCGTGATCGGCTTCACGCTCGACGGCAAGGCGACGGCGTTCGACGCGATCGTGGGCATCGACCGCGACGTGAAGGACGTCAAGGGCCGCACGTACCGCAAGGCGGGGGCGATCTTCCGCGTGTGGTGCGACGGCAGGATCGTCTACGATTCCGGCACGATCCAGGAAGGCCAGCCCGCGAAGGTCGTGCACGTGCCGCTCAAGGACGTGAAGGAACTTGCGCTCGAGGCGGCGTCCTTCGCGCCCTGGTGCGGGCTGGAGAGCTCGAATGCGGACTGGGCGGACGCGAAGATCACGTACGCGGGGGCGCGTCCCGTGGCGACGGGGCCCGAGCGCGTGGCGCAGCTGGGCATTCTCACGCCGCCCGTGCCGGAGGCGCCGCGCTTCAACGGCGCCGAGGTGTGGGGCGTGCGGCCGGGGCGGCCGGTGATCTTCCGCGTGCCCGTGTCGGGTGCGCGGCCGATGGCGTTCACGGCCGAGGGGCTGCCCGCGGGCGTGACGTTCGACGCGGCGAAGGGCGTGCTGCGCGGCACGGCGCCCGCGGCGGCCGGCGACTATCCCGTGCGCGTGACGGCCACGAACGCGAAGGGCACCGCGAGCCGCACGATCACGCTCAAGGTCGGCGAGACGATCTGCCTCACGCCGCCCATGGGCTGGAACAGCTGGAACATCTGGGGCAACCGCTTCACGGGGCAGCACGCGATGGACGCCGCCAAGGCGCTCGACGAGAGCGGCCTCGGCGACCACGGCTGGGCCTACGTGAACCTCGACGACTGGTGGGCGATGAACAACACCGAGTCCGGCAAGGACCGCCCCGACGTGCAGGGCCCCGCGCGCGACGCGAACGGCCGCATCCGCTCGAACGGCTCCTTCCCGGACATGAAGAAGGTCACGGACTACATCCACTCGCTCGGCTTCAAGGCCGGCATCTACTCCTCGCCCGGCCCGCTCACGTGCGGCAGCTGCGAGGGCAGCTACGGCCACGAGATGCAGGACGCCACGAGCTTCGCCGAGTGGGGCTTCGACTATCTCAAGTACGACTGGTGCTCCTACGGCGAGATCTTCCAGAAGGAGACCGGCTGGAACACGTGGGAATGGATGGGCGGCGGCCGCGTGGGCCACAACCCGAAGAACAAGCCCGCGCCGAGCGCCGACGCCTGGCAGCGCCCCTACCGCCTGATGAACACGTGCCTGCGCGCGCAGAAGCGCGACATCGTCTACGCCTACTGCCAGTACGGCTGCGGCGACACGCAGCTGTGGGGCCGCGAGGCCGGCGCGAACGTGTGGCGCACGTGGCAGGACATGAAGGACACCTGGACGTGGATGCGCGTGGCGCTCGAAGGCTACGTGAAGGACGCCGAGTACTACAAGTTCACGGGTCCGGGCTTCTGGGCCGATCCCGACATGATGATCGTGGGCCTGCAGCGCTCCTTCGGCAGCACGCATCCGACCTATCTCACGCGCAACGAGCAGTACACGCACGTGTCGCTCTGGAGCATGCTCTCCGCGCCGCTGCTCATCGGCACGGATCTCACGCGCCTCGACGACTTCACGAAGTCCCTGCTCGTGAACGACGAGGTCATCGCGATCAACCAGGACACGCTCGGCCGCCCCGCGCGCCGCGTGGTCAAGCGCGACAGCGTGGAAGTGTGGACGCGGCCGCTCGCGAACGGCGACCACGCCGTGGCCGTGGTGAACCTCAACCCGCTTTCGCAGCGCACCACGTTCTACTTCAGCTGGGTCGACCTCGACGGCGCGTGGACGCTGCGCGACGTGTGGAGCCAGCGCAATCTGGGTTCGTTCTCGTGCTGCTACACGGCCGAGATCCCGGCGCACGCCACGCTTCTGCTGAGACTCTCCCGCTAGAACCTTCGCGCCCCACGCAAGGAGACACGACATGAAGAAACTCATCGCCCTGGCCGCCCTCGTCGCGGCCGTCTTCGGCGCGCGCGGCGCGGCGGAGGAAGCCTACGAACTCATTCCCGCGGCGATGCAGAAGCCGCTCGTCTTCGCCTCGAAGGCGGGCGAGTTCACGGGGAAGGAACTCTCGCGGATGCTTGGCTTCGCGGTGGACGGCGCGGCGCTGTTCGGCGACAAGGCGCCTCTGGGGCGCGACGGCGCGCTGCGCGTGCGCATCCGCGCCACCGATCCGCTCACGGACTCCGTGGAGCTGATCTTCCGCCAGAGCGATCGCAAGGTGTGGGGCACGACACGGCTGCCGATTTCCACGGACTGGTGTGAACTGCTGCTGCCGTTCGCGGAGATGACCTACTTCAGCCACTGGGGCGGACTGCCGCCCGTCAAGGCGGGCGAACTGCCGAACGAGAAGCGGCTCACGCAGATCGCGTTCAACTACGGCACCTGGCTCTGCCGCGCCTCGACCGACAAGCCGCACGGCTTCGAGGTCGCCTCCGTGCAGCTCGTGCGTCTCGCGCCGGGCGCGCTGGGCGACGGGCGCAACCACTCGCTCGACGAGTTCCCGCGCCTGCCCGGCGAGCAGGACGACACGCGGCGCTTCCAGCGCGCGGTGTTCGCCACGGCCCGGGCCGTGCTTTCCGTGCCGCGCGGCACCTATCTCATTTCGTCGCCGATCCAGATCTCGAACTCCTGCTCGCTCGATCTGGACAAGAGCGCCACGCTGCGCGCCGTCGCCCCGATGGCGTGCATGGTGCGCGCCACCGGGAACTGGGGACGGCGCGACGACTACAACGTGTTCATCCGCGGCGGCGTGTTCGACGGCGACGGCCTCGCCTCGTGCGTGAACGTGAAGGAGTTCGTGCACTTCACGATGCGCGACACGTCGCTTTTCAACGGGCGCGTCTTCGGCCTGCGCGTGGATGGCGGCTGCGAGTTCATGGGGCAGAACATCTACGCGAAGTGCCTCAAGTCCGGCCTCGCCGGCAACTCGGCCTTCATCGTGAACGGCGGCGACAGCCACTACACGGACTGCATCGTGGTGGACTACACGATCGGCTTCGACGAACGCGCCGGCGGATCGAACCGCTACACGCGCTGCCACGTGTGGGGCGGACCCGTGCCGCCGCCGCGGCCGGGCGAGCTGCCCGAGATGCTGAAGGACTCGATCTGCTTCAAGCTGTGCGGCGGCGACGCGCTGCTGCGCGACTGCTACGCGGATACGGGCGCGATCGGCTACTACGTGGGCGGCGGCAGCAACACGCGCCTGCTTGGCTGCACGTACTTCAACAACAAGCACTTCAAGCTCGACGGCATCACGATCATCAAGCACGTGAAGGGCTTTCTGCTCGCCGCGGATTGCCATTTCGTGAAGACCACGCCCAACTACACGGTCTACGACGGCACCGGCAAGGTGAAGTGGAGCAACATCCTGTATTCGGGCTTCGGCCCGGAGGACAACTGCCCCGGCCGGTAGTCGACGGGTGCGCCTCTAGCCCTTGCCTCTAACATCATGGGGCCCTAAAT
>CAVEDG010000179.1:0-4197 GCA_963614205.1 bacterium
CGAACCTGCGCTTCCGCGCGGTGCAGATGACGGCGTGGAGCTTCGTGATCGGCGTGCTGCCGCTCGCGTTCGCGACGGGCGCGGGCTCGGGCGCGATGAAGGCGATCGGCATCTGCACGATGTCCGGCATGCTCGCCGCCACGTTCGTGGGCATCATCTTCGTGCCCGCGCTCTACAGCGTGTTCCAGCGCCTGCGCGAAAAGCTGCGCCGGTCGCCGAAGAAGGAGGGCGCGGCATGAAGCAGCTCGTGATCGTGGGCGCGGGCGGCTTCGGCCGCGAGCTCAGCGGCGTCGCGCGCGGCTGCGTGGGCTACGGCACGGACTTCGTCCTGAAGGGCTTTCTCGACGCGCGGCCCGACGCGCTCGCGGGCTTCGCCGGCTATCCGCCCGTGATCGGCGACCCCGCCGCCTACGCGCCCGCGGCGGACGACGTGTTCATCACGGCGTTCGGCGACGTGGCGACGCGGCGGCGTCTTGTCGAGTCCCTTGCGGCGCGCGGCGCGCGGTTTCTCACGCTCGTGCATCGTTCCGCCTCGGTCGATGCGCACGCCGTGCTCGACGAGGGCGTGTTCGTGGCGCAGAACGCCGTCATCCTGGCGGAGGTGCGCATCGGGCGGCACACGTGCGTGTTCCAGAACACGGTGATCGGCCACGACACGCGCGTGGGCGCGTTCGCGCACGTCTACTCGCAGTGCGCGATCGGCGGCGGCGTGACCGTGGGCGACGGCGCGGTGGTCTATCCCGGTGCGCGCATCGTGCCGCGCCGCGCGATCGGCGCGGGCGCCGTGGTGGGCATCGGCGCGGTGGTGCTCGCCAACGTGCGCGCGGGCGAGACGGTGTTCGGCAATCCGGCGCGGCCGGTGGAGACGGGACGATGAAAACGCATTGGTTCTTCGATTTCGACGGCACGCTCTGCGACACGGAGGCGGACATCAAGGCCGCCTGGCGCGCGGCGCTGAAGGCGATCGGGCGCGACTGCCCGCAGTTCGACGCCGTCTACCGCACGGGCCCCACGATCGACCAGGTCACGCACGCGCTCTTCGCCGACGCCACGCCCGCGCTCGTGGAGCAGATCCGCGCGCACTTCAAGACGTTCTACGACGCATGCGGCTTCCCGCAGACGCGTCCCTACCCGTGGATTCCCGCATGGCTCGCGTCGCTCAAGGCGCAGGGCAGCCACCTCTACGTGGCGACGAACAAGCGCTATGCGCCCATGGGCGCGCTCATGCGCAAAATGGGCTGGCTCGACCTCTTCGACGGCTACTATTCGTTCGACATGTACCCGGGCGAGCGTCTGCCCAAGGCCGACCTGCTGCGGCGCGTGATGGCCGAGCGCGGCATCGCGCCCGCCGACGCCGTGATGGTGGGCGACACGCGCGGCGACGTGGAGGCCGGCAGGGCCGCGGGGCTTTACGTGATTGGCTGCACGTGGGGCTACGGCGCGCGCGAGGAACTGGAGGGCGCGGATGAACTCGTCTCCGGCCGCTGACGCCCAACCGCCCGCGAGCGACCTCGCGCGCGAACGGGCGCGTCTCGCCCGCGACCGCGCGGCGCGCCGCCGCTTCGAGAATGGCCTGATCCCGGGGCTGCCCGTGGACGCCGACGTGCCGCTGCTGCGGCCCTCGCGCGTGCCGCCGACCGTGGGTTCCTGCCTGGGCCCGATCGTGGCGGAGCTCACGCGCGTGCGCGAGCCGTTCTTCGACGCGGTGTGCGACAACGCCGCGCGCCTCCTGCCCGACTTCCCCGCCACGCCCGGCCGCTATCAGGACGGCCGGCTCTTCTTCTACGTGCGCACCTCGGGCCAGCTCTTCGCCCTGCGCGGCAGGCTCGCCAAGGTCAAGCGCGCGCTCCAGACCCTGCCCGGCGCCCCGAAGCGCTTCTCCGTGCACCTCGAAATCCACGGTCGGTAGGAACAGTGTTGTCGCGGCACGTGAACTCTGCACGATGCCCCGTTTTTTGGTAAACTATTCCGCTGCCGGGCATGGCGCCCGGCGCAAGGAAAAGACTATGAGCAAAGAGTACAAGGTCGGTCTCGTCGGCGTTGGCGCCGTCGGCGCCGAGATGATCAAGGTTCTGAAAGAGCGCAGGTTCCCGTGCGGGAAGGTGCAGGTGTTCGCGTCGCGCGAGCGCGACGAGGAGATCAACGGCGAGACGTATCACGTGCTCAAGGCGGACGAGAACTCCTTCGCCGGGCTCGACATCGTGCTGTTCGCGGGCAAGACGGACGTGGCGCTGCAGCTGCGCGACGCCGTGGTGAAGGCCGGCGCGAAGATGATCGACAACTCGCGCGCGTTCCGCCAGGATCCGGACGTGCCGCTCGTGGTGCCGCAGGTCAACCCCGAGGATCTCGACTGGAACAAGGGCGTGATCGCGAACCCGAACTGCACGACGGCGATCATGCTCGAGGCCGTGGCGCCGCTGCACAAGGCGAAGGGGCTCAAGCGCCTCATCGCGTCCACCTACCAGGCCGCGTCCGGCGCGGGCAAGCCCGGCCTCGACGAGCTCGAGGACCAGATCCACAGCTACGCGAACGGCGAGCCGCTCACGGTGAAGGCGTTCCAGCACCAGCTGATGTACAATCTCATTCCGCACATCGACAAGTTCGACGAGACGAACTGGTACACGCTCGAAGAGCTCAAGATGCGCAACGAGGCGCGCAAGATGCTGCACCATCCGGGTCTGCGCCTGTCGTGCACGTGCGTGCGCGTGCCGATCGCCCGCGCCCATTCCGAGTCGCTCAACCTCGAGTTCGAGAACGACGTCACGCCCGAGGAGGCGCGCATGATCCTCTCGCAGGCCGAGGGCGTGAAGGTGGTGGACGATCCGCTCAACGGCGGCTATCCGATGCCGCTCGACGCGACGGCGAAGTACGACGTGCTCGCCGGCCGCATCCGCCAGGATCTCAGCCGCGACGACAAGAAGGGGCTCGAAATGTTCGTCTCCGGCGACCAGCTGCTGCGCGGCGCCGCGCTGAACGCGGTCGAGATCGCCGAGCACCTCATCAAGCGCGGGCTCGTCTGAAACGGTCCGGCAAATGAAATTTCCGCGCGGCTGTCAGATGCGCCGCGCGGAACGACCTAGCCTCCACAACACGCAAGGAGAAACCAACATGAAGAAACTTGTCATTGTCCTGGCCGCTGCGGCCCTTTTCGCCGGAGACGTCTATGCCTCCGGCCATCATCCCGGCAAGCCTCGCAAGGGCGAAATCGCGGCGGGCATCGCCGCCGGCGTCACGGCGGCGCTCTTTGGCGCGCCCGAGCCGCCGCCGCCTCCGCCGCCGCCGCAGACGGTGATCGTGCAGCAGCCCGTCGTCGCGCCGCAGCCCGTGGTGGTCACGCAGCCGACGTACGTGCAGCCCGCGCCCGTGGTGGTCACGCCGCAGCCCGTGGTCGCGCCCGCGCCGGTCGTGGTTCCGCCGCCCCCGCCTCCGCCCCCGCGTCCTCCGCGTCCGCGTTACTGGTAGGCGTTCGCCATGACGCCGCTTCCTCTGTTCATCGTGCTTTCCGCGCCCTCCGGGTGCGGAAAGTCGACGTTGATCGACATGCTGCTCCAGGAGTATCCCGACCTGGAGTATTCCATTTCCTGCACCACGCGCGCGCCGCGCGGCGACGAGGAGGACGGGCTTGACTACCACTTCCTCACCGTCGCGCGCTTCCGCGAGCTGCTGGCGGAGAACGCCTTCCTCGAACACGCCGAAGTGCACGGCAACTACTACGGCACGCTGCGCCAGCCGATTCTCGACGTGCTCCAGGCGGGGCATTCGATGATTCTCGACATCGACGTGGTCGGCGCCGCGAAGGTGCGCCACGAGGTGTTCCACCATCTGCCGCCCGACAGTCCGCTGCGCCGGGGCTACATGGACGTGTTCATCAACCCGCCGTCGCTCGACGAGCTGCGCGCGCGCCTGGAAGGGCGCGGCACGGACGCACCCGCCGCGATCGAGCGCCGCCTCGCCAACGCGCAGGGCGAAATGGCGCGCGCCGGCGAGTACATGTTCCAGGTCACGAACGACGACCTCGCCATCGCCTACAAGCGCCTGTGCGATCTCATCGACGTGCGCAGCGGGCGCATGTAGGCGAAACGGCGCAACGCTACAGGTTCTTCGGAATGAGGAGCCCCGCCAGAACCACGCAGAGCGCCACCGGCAGCCAGATCAGCACGTCCGGGCGCACGGCGTAGTTCTTCTCGAGGCTCGTCA
>CAVEDG010000180.1:0-4193 GCA_963614205.1 bacterium
CGTCCGCACGGCTGACGGAGGCGGATATCACGCGAGAACTTGACGCGGCGAAGGCTTGGCCGTATTCGTTCTGATGAGAAACGCCGTGCTTTGTGAAAACCACATTTTATAAAATGTGGTTTCTGTTTCTCGTGGGAATTTCAAAACCAGTCGCGGTCGGCGGTGGAACGCCGACCCTACCAATGGCGGTAGGGCGGGAAATGCGCCGCAGATTCGAGAGCTTTTGAAATGACCACTCTCGGGCGCGTTCCACGACAACGACATCGTGCTCGCGCAGCACGCGCCGATCATCGACAGCGAAACCGAGGGCGCGTTCTCGATCAAGAAGTCGGCACGCTGAGCAAGGTGCTGCGCGCTGACGCCCGTCCGACCTCCGACTCGCTTCCATATCCACACTTATCACTACGCCGCTCTACTGGGCTTTACGGACTGGCGATGAAATGGTAGACTACCTCCACTCCACCGCAAGGAGAAGAACGAATGAGCGCGACATACACCTACTGGACCGCCGAGGACGGCACGTGGCTCGGCTACTGGAACGACTACCCCGACTGCCAGACCGAGGGGCGGACGCACGACGAGCTGAAGCGCATGCTCGTCTCGCTCCGCGCCGACATCGCCGAGATGGTCGCCGACGGCACGATGCCCCGCGCCCGCCTCCACGCCGGGGAGCGGTAGCGCTTAGGCCTGCATCGGGATATCGATGTTCGCGAGCTGCTCGGCGATCTCCTGCATCTTCTCGTCGAGTTTCTCCGCGACCTCGTCGGCCGTGGCGTCGGGGCTGAGGGATTCGATGATTTCCCTGAGCACCTGCGACAGCGCGTCGCGGCTGATCTGCGGGGGCAGCGGAAGGTCGGTCGAGGCGATCACGCTCGCAAAGCTCTTCAACGTGGTCAGCGTCGCCTTCTGGTAGGTCAGGTACGTCTGCGCGTTGCGCCAGCCATACGTCCGCTTCTGCTCGCCATAGGCGTCGACCAGGTTCTGCACGGCCGTCTTCATCGCGGGCGCCAGCGTGTCGAGGCAGGCATCGCGCGTGGTCGCGTCGAGGCGGTCGTAGTGGACGGAGATGTCGGCCATGCGGTCGCCCAGTTCGCGCACGCGCGTGTTGAGCTCGAAGTTCGGATTCGGGCTTTCGCCCTCGAACTTGCCATCGTAGACCAGGCCCTTCTTGGCGAGATCCTCGATTTCGGTCTTGAGCTCGAACATGCGGTTCACGTTCCAGACGAGATCCTGCGCGCTTTTCGCGTCGGACGTCTCGAACGCCTTCTTGAGCGCCTCAAGGCGCGTGACGTCGTAGTCCGACAGCACCACGATGCCCGTCGTCACCGTCGTCACCGACACGGCCTGCTGCTTGATCGCGCTCTGGATGGCCTTGAGCACGGTCTGCAGCGTCGCGTTCTTCGCGTTTTCGCCATCGAGGCCGAGAAGCGCGAGCAGGGCTTCGAGATCCTGCTGCTGGCTCACCGTGAGGTCGCCCGTCACGCCCGAAGTCGCGCCCGTGCGGGAGGTCGTCACGAGCAGACCGGCGCGCGCGGAGGCCTCGCCCGACTTCACGTCGATGATCGGCGGCAGCGTTCCCACGTCCTGCGTGGCGATGCCGGAGAGCGTCTGCGGATTCAGTGTCACGTTCATGTGGAATGTCCTTTCGATGAGGTGTTGATGACGGGACTACGCGCCACCGCGCGAAAGGTTACACGGCGGCCGGGGAATTCCCGCGCGCCGCCCGGCCGTGGTACGACTCCGAGCCCACGCGGCCGAGACGGTAGCTCATCATGCGCGGGGAAAGGCCGAGCTCGCGCGCGGCCGCGCCGTGGTTGCCCTTGTTCCGACGCAGCGCCTCCTCGAGCACGCGCCGCTCGAAGGCCTCCAGCTGCTCGTCGAGCGTGAGCGTGGCGTTGCCGCGGAACGGGTCTTCCGCGAACTCCTCGGTCTGCAGCGCGGCCGGCAGGTTGTAGCTGTGCACGCAGTCGTCCTTCGCCGTGAGCACCGCGCGCTCCACGCAGTTCTCGAGCTCGCGCACGTTGCCGGGCCAGGCATACGCCTGCAGCATGTTCATCGCGGGCACGGAGAACTGCGTGACGTTCTTCTCGTACTTCACGCTCATCTTCGTGAGGAAGTGCTGCGCCAGCAGCAGCACGTCGTCCGCGCGGTCCGCCAGGCGCGGCAGCGTGATCGGAAACACGGAGAGACGGTAGTAGAGGTCTTCGCGGAAAAGCTTGCGCGCCATGAGGTCTTCGAGGTTGCGGCTCGTGGCGGCGATGAAGCGCACGTCGCTCGTGAGCGTCTCGTTCGAGCCCACGCGCGAGAACGTGCGCTCCTGCAGGAAGCGCAGCAGCTTCACCTGCACGGGAATCGAGAGGTCGCCGATTTCATCGAGGAAGAGCGTGCCGCCGTTCGCGGCCTCGGCGCGGCCGATGCGCCGCTCGCGCGCGTCCGTGAACGCCCCCTTCTCGTGGCCGAAGAGCTCGGACTCCACCAGCGCCTCCGGCAGCGCCGCGCAGTTGAGCACCACGAACGGCCGGTCCCTGCGCTGCGAGAGTTCCTGGATGGCCTGCGCCACGAGCTCCTTGCCCGTGCCGCTTTCGCCGCGGATGAGCACCGTCGCCCCGCTCGGCGCCACCTGGCGGATCTGCTCGTAGACGCCGCGCATTTCGGGGCAATTGCCGATCAGCTTGCCGGGCGAGTCCGCAATGATGTCGCGCAGGCGCTGGTTCTCGCGCACGAGGGCCGCCTGCTCCGCGTCCTCCGCGCGGCACACGAACGCGGCCTCGGCCACGAGGTTCGCGATGATCTCCAGCAGCGCCACGTCGCGCGTGAGCGCGTCCGTCTCGTCCACGCCATCCGTCAGCGCGCGGTCGGCCGAGAGCGTGCCGATGATCTGGCCGCGGTGCACGAGCGGCACGCACACGAACGAGAGCGCGTCGTTGATCGCGCGGCTGCGCGTGCGATTGAGGAAGCGGCGGTCCGTGCGCACGTCGCGCACGACTTCCGAGCGGCCCGTCTTCGCCACGAGCCCCGTGATGCCCTCGCCGATGTGGTAGCGACCGAGCGCGCGCTCCTCCGCGTTGAGCTTGCGCGACGAGGCGACAATGCGCAGTTCGTCGCCTTCGAGCAGCGTGAACGTGCCGCGCAGCATGCCCATGCTGCGCTCAAGGATCACGATCACCTCTTCGAGGAGCTTGCGGACGTTGCGTTCGCGCGCGACTGCGGAGGCGATCTCGCGCAGCACGCTCATTTCGGATGTCAGTCGGCTCAAGTCGTTCATTGCCCCACTAGTTTACCAAAACTTTCGTTTCCGGCGCGAACGCCTCATGCAAAAAATTACATCACATGACATCCAACGCCGCACGACGATTTGCAAATGCGGGCGATTTTTGGTAAACTGTTTGCTGCTTTTTTCGAGGCGCCGGTGCGCCTCACGGAAAAGGCGGTACAACAAGGATAAACAATGGAAGCATACGCTGTACTCGAAACCGGCGGCAAGCAGGTGCTTGTCAAGACCGGCGACACGATCGAGATTGAAAAGCTCTCGGTCAACGAAGGCGACGAGGTCACGCTCGACACCGTCTGCGCCGTCTCCGACGGCATGACGCTCAAGGTCGGCACGCCCTATGTGGACGGTGCGAAGGTCGTTCTCACGGTCGTCGCCCCCTGCAAGAAGGGCGTGAAGACGATCAACTTCAAGATGAAGCGCCGCAAAGGCGAGCGCCGCACGGTCGGCCACCGCCAGCAGTACACGGTCGCCCTCGTCAAGTCCATCGCCTAAGCAGAGAAAGGATCATCGAAAATGGCAACATCCGCATCTGCCCGCAACGGTCGCGACTCGAACCCGAAGTATCTCGGCGTGAAGGCCTACGACGGCGAACTCCTCAAGGCCGGCTCCATCATCGTGCGCCAGCGCGGCACGAAGATCCACCCCGGCGCCAACGTCGGCTGCGGCCGCGACTTCACGCTGTTCGCCCTCAAGGACGGCAAGGTGAAGTTCGTCACCAAGAAGACCGGCAAGTACGCGACGATCGTGCCCGTGGAAGCCTAACCGCTCCACCACGATTCCGTTCACGGAAAACGCGGCAGTTCCCTTTCGGGGGACTGCCGCGTTTCTTGCCCGCGTTATGAAGATGCCATCGCCTCAACTCGCCGCGCGACTCCTGAAATGCGCGACGACGTCTCCGTGCGAGAGCCAGCCCTGCGTC
>CAVEDG010000181.1:0-4146 GCA_963614205.1 bacterium
TCTTTTACCGTTTACCGTTTAACTTTTACTGTCCTTCCAACTTCTAACTTCTAACGTCTAACTTCCAACTTTTAACTTTTAACTTTTACCTTTTAACTTTTAACTTTTAACTTTTAATTTTTAACTTAGACTTGGTGTCGTTCCACAAATTGTCCAATTCTTCGAGCGACATCGTCTTCATGTCGCGGCCGGCGGCCTTGGCGGCGGCCTCCACCCCGCGGAAGCGCGTGGCGAACTTCGCCGTGGCGCCTTCGAGCGCGCTTTCGGAATCGGCACGCAGATGGCGCGCGAGATTCGCCACGGAAAAGAGCAGGTCGCCCAGCTCCTCCTTCACGTGCGCGTCGAGCGACGTGTCGGCGGAGGCGTTCACGGCCTCCTCGAGCTCGGCGAGCTCCTCGCGGATCTTCGCGAGCGGGCCCTTGGCGTCCTTCCAGTCGAAGCCCACGCGCGCGGCCTTCTCCTGCGAACGCTGCGCCTTGAGGAGCGCGGGCAGCGTGGCGGGCACGCCGTCGAGCGCGCTGTGGCGCGTCTCCTTGCGGTGTTCCTGCTGCTTGATCTGCTCCCAGTTGCGCAGCACGGCCGCGGGATCCTTGGCGACCACGTCGCCGAAGACGTGCGGATGCCGGCGCACGAGCTTGTCCGAGATCGCGTTGGCTACGTCGTCGAACGTGAAGCGCCCGTCCTGTTCGGCCATGACGCACTGGAACATGATCTGCAGGAGCACGTCGCCGAGCTCCTCCACGTAGTTCGCCCGGTCGTCCGGGCGATCCATCGCCGCCAGCAGCTCGTACGTCTCCTCGAGCACGCAGGGCTTGAGGGTCTCGAGCGTCTGGACGCGGTCCCAGGGGCAGCCCGTCTCCGGATCGCGGAGACGGACCATGATGCCATGCAGCCGTTCAATGCCGGTCATCGCGCATCTCCCGCCCGATCAGACGTGAAGCATCCGCAGGATCTTGGCGGCGACCTTCGCGTCGAGCGTCCGCACGAGGGCGTCCGCGCCGCCGAAGTCCTGGTAGGCCACGTGGTCGTGCTCGACGGCGATGACGCTGAGACCGGCCACAAGCGCGCTCTTCACGCCCTTGCCCGAGCCCGTCACGGCGACCGTGAACATGTCCATGAGGTCGTTCTGGGTGAACGCGCGGCGCCAGGCGTCCCACTTGCAGTTGCCGTAGGTGCTGGAGACTTCGGTGTAGAGCACAACGCGCTTGGGGTCGAGGTCGGCCACCGCGGGGCGCAGCGCGTCGAGGTTGGCGCGCGTGGCGATCACGACCTTGACGCCGCGCTCCGTGAGCGTCTTCACGAACGCCTTGAAGTCGGGCGTGACCGCCGCGGCGCAGGCCTCCGTGAGGGCGGCCTTGAACGACGTGGAGAGCTCGTGCGCGACCACGGTCGCGTCCGTGGCGATCTCCAGGTCGGCGAACAGCTCGCGCAGGCCGCCCTGGTAGTTGCCGCCCACGAGGTGCTTGGCCTCGAGCTTGACCGTGAGGTCCACGCCCAGGCGGGAGAGCGCCTTCTTGGCGACGTCGAACAGAATCTGCGACCCGTCGATCGCGGTGTAGTCGAATTCCACGACCACGCCGGGCGTGACGGAAACCTTGTCTTCTTCTTCTGCCATGATGAAGATTCCTTATGTCGGGTTGCGGGGTCGGACTACTTCGTCGCCGGCGCCTTCACCACGCGCGTCTTGCGCGGGATCGGCTGGCCGATTTCGCGCAGCAGATTGCGGAAGCGGCTGTTGCGCACGTTGAACGGCTTGCCGCCCTTGATGCGCTCGAACTCGCACGCGCGCAGGTCGCTGTGGCGGGCCTCGTCCTTGCCGATCACGCCGCCGATGCCGGCGAGCGCGCACTCCACGGCCTTCACCGCGGACGCGTGGATGAGGTGCTGGTCCGCGCAGTTGGGCGCGGCCGCGCGGGCGAAGTAGCCGCTCTTGAAGACCTGCGTCTTCTCGGCGCCGATCTTCGCCGCAAACTGCTTCGCGAAGTACTGGCCCACGTTGACCTTGTCGAGCCGCGGATGGCCGAAGGCGTCCAGCGGGATCTCCTCGCCGTGCCGCTTGAGCTCGGCGATGATCTGCTTCACGCACGCGCCCTCGGAGACGAAGATGTTCACGCAGTCGTACTTGTCCATCACCTTGCGCAGGCGCACGGCCTCGGCCGCGATGTCGACCTTCGCCTCGGGCACGTACACGGCGTGCACGTCCTGGCGCTCGCGCGCAAGGCCGAACTCCGGCAGGAAGCGGCCGTGCGTGTGGAGGCGGCGGTGATAGCAGATCGCCGTGAACGCCGTGAGCCAGCCGCAGTTGCGGCCCATGACCTCGTGGATGATCAGGGAGCGCGGATTCGCGCTGTCTTCCTTGACCACGTTCTCGAAGAACTTCGCGCCCTCCTCCGCCGCCGTGTAGGCGCCGAGGGACTGGCGGATCGGGTAGACGTCGTTGTCGATCGTCTTGGGCAGGCCCACGACCGTGAGCGCGTAGTTGTTCTGCGCGAGATAGGCCGCGAGGTCGGCCGCCGTCGTGTTCGTGTCGTCGCCGCCGATGGTGTGCAGCACGTCCACGCCGTCCTTCACGAGCTGGTCGGCCGCGACCTTGAGCGGGTCTTCGCCCGGCTGCACGAGGCCGCGCTTCACGCAGTCCTCCACGTTCGTGAGCTTCACGCGGCTGTTGCCGATCGGGCTGCCGCCGTGCTTCGTGAGCACGAGCGCCTGGCGGCGCACTTCGGGCGTGACCGGGATGGATTCGCCCTTGAGCAGGCCCATGTAGCCGTTCACGTAGCCGATCATCTCGACGTCCGGCGCGCGCTTCGTGTATTCCGCGATCAGATAGCCGATCGACGCGCTGAGGCAGGGCGCGAGACCGCCCGCCGTGAGGAATGCAACTTTCTTGACTGCCATTTTGGTTTCTTTTCCTTTCAGGAGTTGGTCGTTGGTAGATGGTAGTTGGTAGTTGGTCGTTGATTACGAGGAAATCGGATCGTTGTCGAGGCTGCGCAGCACGTTGGCGAGCTCCACGGCCGCCTGCAGGGCGGAAAAGCCCTTGTTGCCCTGCTTCGTGCCGCAGCGCTCCACGGCCTGTTCGAGGTTCTCCGCGCTCACCACGCCGTCCGTCACGGGCACGCCCGTCTCGAGCGCGATCTGGCTGAACGCGCGCGCCGTCGTCTCGCAGATGAGCCCCGCGTGCGCCGTGGCGCCCTGCACCACCGCGCCGAGACCGACCACCGCGTCGTAGGCGCCGCCCAGCGCCAGCCGCTTGGCGACCACGGGGATTTCATACGCCCCCGGCACGCGCACAAGCGTGAGATCGGCGTCGTCGCCGCCCAGCCGGCGAAAGGCGTCTTCCGCGCCCTTCACGAGCTGCTCCACCAGAAAGGAGTTGAAGCGGCTCGCCACGAGCGCGATCTTCAGCCCCTTCGCCGTCAAATTGCCTTCGTATGTCTTCATGATCGTCGTTCCTTTCACGTCACGTGAGAACGACAATCATTATCGCACATTCCCCGCGTCCGAGGCAAGCGCAAACCCACCTCCGACCGACAAAATTGTCAGTCGCTCCGCGCTTTACATCCCATGTAATCTGAAAGCGCACACTTTACACGCTGCGTAATGAATATCCCCGCGAGTCCTTCACAGTCCCCTACCCCATTCTTCGGCACGGTATTTGCTAAGAAATTTGCACTTTACTGTTTCACGTGAAACGAAGGAAAAACATGAACAAGTACATCGAAGCCGTCCTTGCGGACGTCAAGGCGAAGAATGCGAACGAGCCGGAGTTCCTCCAGGCCGTCGATGAAGTGCTCACCACCCTCACGCCGGTCATCGACGCGAACAAGGCGTATCAGGAGGAGGCGATCCTCGAGCGCATGGTCGAGCCGGAGCGCGTAATCATGTTCCGCGTGCCGTGGGTGGACGACAAGGGCAACGTGCGCGTCAACCGCGGCTATCGCATTCAGATGAACTCGGCGATCGGCCCGTACAAGGGCGGTCTGCGCTTTGATCCGTCGGTCAATCTCTCCGTCCTCAAGTTCCTCGCCTTCGAGCAGGTGTTCAAGAACTCGCTCACCACGCTGCCGATGGGCGGCGGCAAGGGCGGCTCGGACTTCAACCCGAAGCAGAGCCCGCACACGCCCGGCAAGCGCTGCAGCGACCGCG
>CAVEDG010000182.1:0-4130 GCA_963614205.1 bacterium
CGCGCAGGCTCCAGTTGTTCTCGCGCGACTCGATCTCGTAGAACGCCCGCTCGTCCGGGTCGTCGATGCGCATCAGCTTCAGATAGTGCGACCACGAAAGCGTGAACTTCGGAATTGGATAAACAGTGTTTATCCTTTTTGTCCGAGTGGGTTCCGCCTCTGTGATCCTCTTGCTGTAAACGACGTAGAACAGCCTGATGTTCTTGAGGTTCGGCACGCTCCATCCGCGGCCAAATCGCGCCACCAAAAAACCGACATGCCGCGAAATCACCTGTCGCTCTTCTTGACGATGAAGTCAATCTCGTGCTGCGTCAATCGCACCTTTCAACCTTGTCCGCAAAGAACGTCGCCGGCGGCGGGTTGCCGAGCTCGATGGCGATGTGTCGTACGATGCGGTCGAGGCCACGCCGCACCGACTCGCCGTCATTTATTCTGTCGCCCGCATCCGCCGCCGTCAACGGGTGAAACGCCAGCGACGTCGTGACCCGCCATTGACAGCGCGGCGGGGGATAGGGTATACTTCACGGCATGGAAACAACAGAGACGCTTGAAACGAGTGCGCTGGACATGAGCCGTCCATCGCCGGAGGAACTGCACGACGCCTTTGCGCTTGCGAAGGACGTCTGGGACGATGCGCCGTGGGAGACCATGGACGAGCGGCAGGTGCTTGCCGTGCATTTCGCGGATGGCCGCAGCGGCTTCGTTTCGGTGATGGGCGCCACCGGCCGGCATCGGGCGATCGCGGTCTATCCCTCCTTCCCCGCCTACATGTGCATTCGCTCGATCGACGAACGGCATCAGGACTCCTATCTCGACGCCTTCTTCTCGGTCAGTCATCTGCAGCTGGCGTTTCTCCCGGCCGCGTCGCTTCCGCCGGGCGCGATGAAGGACATGCGCGCAAGCGGCATCCGCTTCAAGCGCGGCATGAATCCGTCGTTCGAGTCGTATGCCGCGGGGTTCGCGCCCGATCGCATGGGCGGTCGCGAACTTCGCCACTACGTCGCGTGCCTCAAGGCGTTTGGCGCGTTCTGCAAACAGCATGGCCGCGACGCGATCGCGTGCAACGACGCCCCGCACAAGCTGTTGACGACCTGGACGGAAGACGCCCAGGGGAACTGGACGAGGGGCGAGGACGAATATTCGCCGATGCTGCCCGTTGCCGTGAAGACCGATGCGAAACTGGTCGCGCGCGTGGCGGCGCTCCCCGTGCGCGAGAACTTCGGGCTTGAGATCGGCGCGTTTGTCGTTCCCATTGGGTGCGCGCCGAACGGCCGCGGGAAGATGTCCCGTCTCGTCATGCTGGCGGACGTCGACCGGGAACTGGCGCTGGGCGCGAAGCCCTTCGTGACATCGGATACGCGCGGTCTGGACTGGACGCCGATCGTCGACTTCATTCTGGAGTCGATCTGCAAACTGGGCGCCCGCCCCGTTTCATGGTCGGCAGCCGGATACGCGCTTCGCGGCATTCTGGAGGGGCTGTCGCGGACATCGCTCAAGGGAATCGCGTACGACGAAGACAACGAGTGCGAAACCGTGCGCGGTCTCTTCACGTTCGTTCAGAACCGCATGTTCTAGGAAGGCCGGAGTTGTGGTATACTAGTCCTCTTTCAACATTGGAGACTCACTCATGGGCGGCTTTTGCGGCGTGACTTCGACAGAGGACTGCGTGTCAGACCTCTTCTTTGGCATCGACTATCATTCGCACCTGGGCACACATCGCGGCGGCATGGCCGTGCTGGAGCCCGAGGGCACCTTTCTGCGCGCGATCCACAACATCCAGAACGCGCCGTTCCGCACGAAGTTCGACCAGGACTTCGCGCACTTCCACGGCCGCATCGGCATCGGCGTGATCTCCGACACGGATCCGCAGCCGCTCGTGATGGAAAGCCATCTCGGCATCTACGCGCTCGTCACGGTGGGCCTCGTCGCGAACATGGAGGCGCTCAAGCGCGAGATGTTCGAGAACCGCCGTTCGCAGCTGCAGTATTCCACCACGTCCGGCGCGCTCGGGCCGACGGAGCTCGTGGCGGCGATCATCGCCTCGCAGGACACGATCGAGGCGGGGCTCCAGCGCGTGCAGGAGCTCGTGGAAGGCAGTCTCTCGCTGCTGCTCGTGACAAGGGACGGCACGTTCTACGCGATGCGCGACCGCTACGGCCGCACGCCCGTGGTGCTGGGGCAGCGCGACGGCGCGATGATCGCGGTGCAGGAATCGTGCGCGCTCGCCAACCTCGGCTACGAGCACGTGCGCGACCTCGGGCCGGGCGAAGTCGTGCAGCTCACGCCGCAGGGCGCGCGCACGGTGGTGGCGCCGCGCGAGACGATGGCGATCTGCTCGTTCCTGTGGGTGTACTACGGCTATCCGGCGTCGTCCTACGAGGGGCGCAACGTGGAAATGGCGCGCTACCGCTGCGGCGGCTTCCTCGCGCGGCGCAATCCCGTGGAGGCGGATAGCGTAGGCGGCGTGCCCGACAGCGGTACCTCCCACGCGCTCGGCTACGCCCACGAGGCGGGGCTCAAGTTCGCGCGGCCGTTCGTGAAGTACACGCCCACGTGGGCGCGCTCCTTCATGCCCGGCGACCAGCGCCAGCGCGACCGCGTGGCCTCCATGAAGCTCATCCCGATTCCCGGGCTCATCCGCGACAAGCGGCTGATCTTCTGCGACGACTCGATCGTGCGCGGCACGCAGCTCGGCAACCAGGCGAAGCGGCTCTACCACTACGGCGCGAAGGAGGCGCACATGCGCATCGCCTGCCCGCCGCTGCTCTACGGCTGCCGCTTCCTCAACTTCTCGCGCTCGAAGAGCATCTACGACCTCATCACGCGCCGCTACATCCGCGAACAGGAAGGCGCGAACGAGGAGGCGAACATCGCGAAGTACCAGGATCCCGATTCGCCCGAGTACAAGGGCATGGTCGAGTACATCCGCAAGAACCTCGGGCTCACGTCCCTCGCGTTCCAGCGGCTCGACGACCTCGTGGCCGCGATCGGGCTGCCGAAGGAGAAGATCTGCACGTACTGCTTCGACGGAAAGGATCCCTCTTTGTGCCCCTGTGGGGGCGGGTGTTGCGCAAAAGAGTGCTGAGTGCTGAGTGCTTGGTGCTTGGTGCTGAGTGCTTGGTGCTTGGTGCGGAGTGCGGAGTGCTTGGTGCGGAGTGCTGAGTGCGGGGCTGGAAAGGAAGAAGACATGGCGGAAGAGACGAAGGAAAAGCTGCTGGAAGTCGAGGAAGTGAGCCAGCGGATCGCGGCGCTCAGGAAGAGCGTGGCGGAGATGGCGGACTACGTGAAGATCGCCGAACGGCGCGAAAAGCTCGCGGCGCTGGAGGCGCAGCAGGCCGCGCCCGACTTCTGGGGCAATCAGGCGAAGGCCAAGGAGGTCATCGCCGCCACGAACGCCGAACGCGCCTACGTGACGCCGTTCGACGCGCTGTCGAAGACCGTGGAGGACGCGGGCGTGATGCTCGAGCTCGCCGAGATGGAGGAAGGTCCCGCCCAGCAAAGCGCGCTGCGCGACACCATGGCGGAATGCGACAAGGCGGACGACTTCTTCGGCAAGCTGCGCATGCAGTCGCTGCTCGGCGGCAAGTTCGACGCGTACAACGTGTTCGTGAAGCTCCACGCCGGCCAGGGCGGCACCGAGGCCTGCGACTGGGTCTCCATGCTCTACCGCATGTACCAGCGCTACGCCGAGAGCCAGGGCTGGAAGGTCGAGGAATACGACCAGCAGCCGGGCGAAGAGGCCGGCCTCAAGGACGTCTACTTCCGCCTCGAAGGCCCCTACGCCTACGGCACCATGAAGGCCGAACGCGGCATCCACCGCCTCGTGCGCATCTCGCCCTTCGACGCCAACAAGCGCCGCCAGACCTCCTTCGCCTCCGTCGAGACCGTGGCGGAGATCGCGGACGACATCGACGTGGAGATCAAGGACGAAGACCTGCGCGTGGACACCTACCGCTCCGGCGGCGCGGGTGGCCAGCACGTCAACAAGACCGACTCGGCCGTGCGCCTCACCCATCTGCCCACCGGCATCGTGGTCGCCTGCCAGAAGGAACGCTCGCAGCACATGAACAAGGAAAAGGCGATGAACATGCTGCGCGCCCAGCTCTACGAATACTACGAGGACCAGAAGA
>CAVEDG010000183.1:0-4099 GCA_963614205.1 bacterium
CGCTCGACCAGGAGGGGATGAGCTACGAGGTCGACGAAGGCGGCGGCGCGTTCTATGGCCCGAAGATCGACATGAAGATCAAGGACGCGCTCGGCCGGCCGTGGCAGCTCGGCACCGTGCAGTTCGACTTCAACCTGCCCGAGCGCTTCCACCTCACCTACGTGGGACCGGACGGCAAGGAGCACCAGCCCTACATGGTGCACCGCGCGCTGCTCGGCTCGATCGAGCGCTTCTTCGGCATTCTCATCGAGCACTACGCGGGCGCGTTCCCGCTGTGGCTCGCGCCGGAGCAGGTGCGCGTGCTGCCGATCACCGACAAGCAGCTCGACTACGCGAAGAAGATCCAGGCCGCGCTGCGCGCCAAGGGCTTCCGCGTGGAAGTGGACACCGGCGCCGAGAAGCTCGGCGCGAAGATCCGCAACGCGCAGCTCTGGAAGACGCCCTACATGGCGGTGGTGGGCGGCCGCGACGAGGCGGCGGGGCAGATCTCCGTGCGCTCCCGCACCGACGGCGACCTGGGCGCCATGACGCTCGACGACTTCATCTCCAAGCTCACGAACGAGCTGGAGGCCTGAGGAAAACAACACACAAACAAAAACGCAAACCGAGAGGTGACTTATCGCTAACTTCACTCGCGTCAACTTCAAGATCCGCGTGCCACAGGTGCGCGTCTTGGATCCCAACGGCGCCATGCTGGGCGTCATGCCCACCAAGCAGGCCCAGGCCCTGGCGGACAACCAGGGGCTCGACCTCGTCGAAATCACGCCGAACGCCACGCCGCCCGTGTGCAAGATCATGGACTACGGCAAGTTCCGCTACGAGGAATCCATCCGCGCGAAGAAGGCCCGCAAGGCCCAGAAATCGACGATGGTGAAGGAGATCAAGTTCCATCCCGGCACGGACGTGGGCGACCTGCAGCACAAGCTGCGCCAGGTGCGCGAGTTCCTGGGCGAAGGCAACAAGGTGCGTCTCTCGCTGCAGTTCCGCGGGCGCGAAAACGCGCATCGCGACATCGGCGAGGACAAGATCGCCGAGGTGCTCGAGATGCTCAAGGACGAGTGCTTCGTGGAGCAGGCGCCGAAGACCGACGGCCGCGTGCACTTCTGCCTCATCGGGCCGCCGCGCGCGAAGAAGGGCGGTTCGCCCAAGCAGCAGCAGCCGGCGCCGCAGGAGAAGGCGGAACCGGCGGAGCAGCCGCAGCAGTAAACGGAAGATCACGAAAGGAACGATCATGGGCATGACGAAACTGAGTCTCGTTCTCGCGGGCGGCGCGCTGGCGTGGGCGGCGTGGGCGGAGGCGCCCGCAACCATCCGCGCGCTGACGCACGACAACTACGGCGGCAGCGAGAAGGCCTGGCAGGTCCAGCGCCACAACCAGAAGATGCAGGCCGTCAAGGCCGGCGGCGCGAAGGTCGTCTTCATCGGCGACTCCATCACGCACAACTGGGAAGGCCCCGGCCGGGCGCAGCTCGCGAAGTACTTCTCGAGCGGCGACTGGAAGATGCTCAACCTCGGCACGGGCGCCGACCGCACGGAGCACGTGCTGTGGCGTCTCAACGAGGGCGGCGAGCTCGACGGCTACGAGGCGAAGTGCATCCTGCTCATGATCGGCACGAACAACACCGGCCACTTCCCGTTCGAGCAGGAGCCGCCGAGCGACACGATCCTCGGCATCCGCGCGATCCTCGACACGATCCGCGCGAAGCAGCCGAAGGCGACGGTCGTGCTCACGGCGATCTTCCCGCGCGGCCGCGACATGACCGACGCGCTGCGCCTCCGCAACGAAACCGTCAACGCGGAAATCCAGAAGTTCGCGGACGGCAAGACGATCTTCTGGTGCGACTTCAACGACCAGTTCCTCACGCCGGACGGCACGCTGCCCACGGGGGTCGCCCCCGACCGTCTGCATCCGGGCGCGTTCGGCTACGAGATCTGGCACGCGGCGGTGAAGCCGTACATCGACTACGCGCTCTCCGACGGCAGGCTGCCCGCGCCGGCGAACCGCTACGCGCCGTTCCGGCGCAAGGAGACCGTGTGCATGGATCAGCCGGTCGCGGCCTATCCGGTCACGCGCATCCGCAGCGAGGGCTACGGCGAAAAGGACTGGTGGCTCAACCGCCTGATGCGCAACCGAAACCAGATCGCAAATTCAAAGGGCGAGATCGACGTCGTCATGCTCGGCGACTCCATCACGCACAACTGGGAGAACCAGGGGAAGGCGTCGCTCGCCGAGCTGCGCAAGACCTACACCGTGCTCGACGCCGGCTATTCGGGCGACCAGACGGGGCACCTGCTCTGGCGCGTGCGCAACGGCGAGCTCGACGGCTACAAGGCGAAGGCCGTCACGCTCATGATCGGCACGAACAACGGGCGGGGCGCGGAGGAGATCGCCGCCGGCATCAAGGCCATCCTCGACACGATCGCGCAGAAGCAGCCGCAGGCCAAGGTGCTCCTCATGCCGATCTTCCCGCGCGGCGCGGACGCGACGGACAAGAAGCGCGTCGTCAACGACGCCGTGAACGCGAAGATCAAGACGTTCGCGGACGGCCAGAAGGTGATCTGGCTCGACTTCAACGCGAAGTTCCTCGACGACAAGGGCAACACGAAGTGGATCATGCCCGACTGCCTGCATCCCAACGCGGCGGGCTACGCCGACATCTGGCTGCCGGCCCTGCGGGAGCAGCTCAAGACCATCTGCGGCAAGTAGACCGCGTCATCGAACACCTCACACGGAAAGGACAACTCTCATGTCGACATGCTCATGCGGATGCGGTGCGGACACCGGCTTCCAGGCGCCGCTCAAGGCGCTCAACTTCCTGCGGGCGCACGCCCACGGCGATGAACAGACGATCGCGATCGCGTGGGAGCGCGAGGACGGCAACGTCTACCGCTACGACATGACGGTGCCCGCGCGCATCCATCCGGCGATGATGCCGGGCGTGAAGCATCTCGTGGAGCGCGTCGTCAAGTTCGTGCTCTGGAGCGCGGGTGGCTGGAAACTCTACCTGTCCGGGCCGGATGCGATCGTGAAGCCGATCGCCCGCGCCTACACGAAGAAGGGCGCGCGCGCGTTCGACTGGGCGTTCTTCAAGGATCTCTACGGCCGCGACATGAAGGTGGAGATCGTGCCGCTCGCGAAGATGCCGGAAATGCACGAGCGCGAAGTCGTGGTGAAGAACAACGTGAACGGCTGCCGCATCGGCTTCGACCTCGGCGCGAGCGACTTCAAGATCTCCGCGCTGCGCCGCGGCAAGGTCGTGTTCTCGAAGGAGTTCCCGTGGGATCCGCGCAACCAGCCCGATCCCGAATACCACTACGCCAAGCTCAGCGCCGGTCTCGAGGAGGCCGCCGTCGCGCTCGGCGGCAAGGTGGATGCGATCGGCGGCTCCACGGCGGGCACGCTCGTGGGGCGGCGGCTCGGCCCGGCGTCGCTCATCCGCGCCGTGCTCGAGAAGGCGCCGGAGAAGAAGGACGTGGCGCGCGGTCTCTTCGACCGCATCGCGGAGGAGTGGCAGTGTCCGTTCGAGGTGTTCAACGACGGCGACGTCACGGCGCTCGCGGGCGCGATCTCCATGAAGCGCACGGGCGTGCTCGGCATTGCCATGGGCTCGAGCGAGGCCGCGGGCTACGTGAACCCGAAGGGCGCCTTGACGGGCCGCATCAGCGAGCTCGCCTTCGCGCCCGTGGATCTCAACCCGAATGCGCCGCAGGACGAATGGAGCGGCGACGCGGGCGTGGGCGCGATGTACTTCTCGCAGCAGGCGGTGGACCACCACGCGCGCGCATTCGGCTTCAAGTTCCCGAAGTCCATGAAGCTGCCCGAGCGCCTGAAGGTGGTGCAGGAGGCGATGGAGAAGCACGATCCGCGCGCGCTGCGCGTCTACCTCGAAATCGGTCGCCACCTCGCCAACTCGGCCGCGTGGTACCACGAGTTCTACGACTATTCGAACCTCATGATCCTCGGGCGCGTGACGAGCGGCTTCGGCGGCGAGATCATCCTCAACACGGCGCAGATGGGGCTTGAGGCCATCGATCCGTACCTCGCGGAGCAGATCGAGATCTTCATGCCCGACGAGAAGTCGCGCCGCCTCGGCCAGTC
>CAVEDG010000184.1:0-4063 GCA_963614205.1 bacterium
CAACTTCTCAACCTCTCAACACCCTCTGCGTCGAAGTCTACCGCTGGTGCGACGGCAGCTACCTTGAAGACCAGGACATGTTCCGCTACTCGGGCATCTTCCGCGACGTGAGCCTCTTCGCGACGCCGAAGGTGCGCCTCGACGACTTCTGCGTGCGCACCACGCCCGACCAGACCTTCCAGGACTGGCGGCTTGACCTCACGGCGAAGGTCGTGGGCGGCACGGCGTCCGTTGCGGCCACGCTCTACGACGCGGACTTCAAGAAGGTCGGCGACCTGGAGAACGGCCGTCTCGTGGTGAAGGGCGCGCGGGCCTGGAGCGCGGAGGATCCCTACCTCTACACGCTCGTGATGAAGGCCGGCGACGACGTGCGCGCGTGCCGCGTGGGCTTCAGGCACGTGGAGATCGTGAAGAACGAAATCCGCTTCAACGGCAAGCCCGTGAAGTTCAAGGGCGTGAACCGCCATGAGTGCAGCCCGGAGAACGGCCGCACCGTGTCGATGGACGACATGCTCCGCGACATCACGCTCTTCAAGCGCTACAACATCAACACCGTGCGCACGTCGCACTATCCGAACCACCACAGCTGGTACGACCTGTGCGACCGCTACGGCATCTACATGGTCGCCGAGGCGAACGTGGAAGGGCACGAGCCCGGCTACGGCAAGGACGGCCTGGGTCTGCACAAGGAGTGGTTCGGCACGATCCTCGAGCGCAACGTCAACCACGTGATGAACTACCGCAACCACGCGGCCATCTTCATGTGGTCGATGGGCAACGAGACGGGCCACGGCGACGGCTTCCGCAACGCGATCAAGACCGTGCACGCGCTCGACAACACGCGCCTCGTGCACTGGGAGCGCGGCAATGCGGACGCCGACGTGGATTCGACGATGTATCCCACGGTCGAGTGGGTGGAGCGCCGCGGCAAGCTCGGCAACATGACGGAAGGCTCCCTCAAGAGCGCGGACGGCGGCGACGGCTTCGCGATCGGCGGCCACACGGCGGGCAAGCCGTTCTTCCTCTGCGAATACGCGCACGCGATGGGCAACGCCATCGGCAACTTCCAGGAATACTGGGACGCCTTCTACGCCTACCCTGCGCTCTCCGGCGGCTGCATCTGGGACTGGATCGACCAGGGCTACTGGAAGACCGAAGACTACGTGTGCCCGAAGACGGGCAAGCAGGCGCGCTTCCTCGCCTACGGCGGCGACAACGACGAAGAGCCCAACGACGGCCCGTTCTGCTGCAATGGCGTGATCGGCCCGCTGCGCCAGGTCTCCGCGAAGCTCGTGGAAGTCGGCCACGTGCACCGCAACCTCGTGGTCGAGAAGTTCAACGCCCAGACCGGCGTGGCGACGCTCTGGAACCGCTTCTGCTTCACGGCGGCCGACGCCTTCGCCGGAAAGTGGGACCTGCTTGAGAACGGCCGCGTGGTCGCCTCGGGCGCGATCGACGTGCCGGCCGTGGCGCCGCTGTCGCGCGGCGACTTCACGGTGACGTTCCCCGACGGCGTGTTCAAGCCGAACCGGGAGTATTTCGTGAACTTCGCGTTCGCGCTCAAGGCGGCGACGCGCTGGGCGAAGGCGGGCCACGTGATCGCGCGCGACCAGCATCTCGTGCGCGCGGCCGCGCCGGCCGCGGCGGAGATCCCGGCGGGCGAGCGCCCCGTGGTGCGCGAGGACGAAAAGACCGTCGCCGTGCGCGCGGGTGGCACGAAGGCCGTGTTCTGCCGGAAGTCGGGCACGCTCTGCGAGCTCGTGATGAACGGCAAGACGATTCTCAAGGACCCGGCGCCGGGCGTGGTCGCCGGCCCGCAGTTCACGTGCGAGCGCGCGTTCACGGACAACGACCGCTGGCTGCGCGACGGCAACCCGTGGGGCGAAGACCGCAAGCGCAGCTTCTACGCTTCGGGCCTCACGCAGCTGCGCTACCATGCGCGTCCGCTGCGCGTGGACTTCCCCGCCGACGCGAACGTGGTGCGCGTGATCGCCGCCGTGGAGGTGACGGGCGCGAAGAGCGCCGGCTTCGCCTACGAGGCCGCGTGGACGTTCTTCGCGGACGGCACGGCGACGGTGAGGAACACCGTCACGCCGCACGGCACGATGCCGCCCGCGCTGCCGCGCATCGGCACGTCGTGGAAGCTCGACCCCTCGCTCGAGAACATGGCCTACTACGGCCGCGGCCCGCGCGAGAACTACGTCGACCGCAAGACGGGTTCGTTCCTCGGCTGGTGGGAAAGCACCGTCACCGACCAGTACGAGCCGTACGTGCGCCCGCAGGACAACGGCTACAAGTGCGACGTGCGCACCGTGCGCTTCACGGACGGCAGCGGCGCGGGCGTGGAGTTCAGCGGCGACGCGCCGCTCTTCGTGCAGGCGCTGCACTACCGCATGGAAGACCTCGAGTTCGCGCATCAGCGCAATGGCGAGAAGCGCCATCGCTCCGTGCTGCGTCCGCAGCCGGACGTGCTGCTCAACCTCGACTGCCGCCAGCTTGGTCTCGGTGGCGCGAGCTGCGGCCCGAAGCCGATGCAGAAGTACATCTTCCCGATCCAGAAGGAGACGTGGAGCCTCACGCTGCGTCCCGTGAAGGGGAAGAAGCTGTTCGGCATTTTCTGAGAGGAGACGTGATTCATGACCTACTGTCTTGCCATTGACATCGGGGCCTCGTCCGGGCGCCACATTCTCGGCCACGTCGAGAACGGGCGCATGGTGCTCGAGGAGGTCTACCGCTTCGACAACGCCCAGGTGCGCCGCAACGGCCACGACTGCTGGGATCACGAGGCGCTCGCGCGCAGCGTGATCGCCGGCATCGCCAAGTGCCGCGACCTCGGCAAGATCCCCGCCACCATCGGCATCGATACGTGGGGCGTGGACTTCATCCTGCTCGACGCCGCCGGCAGGCCGTGCTCGGACATGGTCGCCTACCGCGACGCCCGCACGCAGAACGCCGTCCCTCTGGTCGAGAGCGTGGTCTCGCCGGGCGAGCTCTACGGCCTCACGGGCATTCAGGAGCAGCCGTTCAACACGATCTACCAGCTCGCCGCGCTGCGCCGCGAGCATCCCGAGCAGCTCGAGGCCGCCGACCGCTTCCTCATGGTGCCGGACTATCTCAACTACGTCCTCACCGGGACGCTCTCGAACGAGTACACGAACGCCTCCACCACGAATCTGCTGGAGGCGCGCACGCGCGTCTGGGACGACGGCCTCATCGAGAAACTCGGGTTGCCGCGCCGCATCTTCGGCGATCTGCTCATGCCCGGCACGGTGCTTGGCCGCCTGGCGCCCGAGATCCAGGCGCAGGTCGGCTTCGACGCCGACGTGGTGCTGCCCGCCACGCACGACACCGGCAGCGCGTTTCTCGCCGTACCCGCGCGCGACGCGGCCGCCGTCTACATCTCGAGCGGCACCTGGTCGCTGCTCGGCGTGGAGAACGACCGCGCCCTCACGACCGAGGAGGCGAGGGCCGCGAACTTCACGAACGAGGGCGGCGCCTGGTGCCGCTACCGCTTCCTGAAGAACATCATGGGGCTCTGGATGATCCAGAGCATCCGCCGCGAGCTGAACGGCGTCGACTACGTGGCCGGCAAGGAGAAGACCGCCACCTGGTCGCTCGCCGACCACGTGCCCGGCCGCACGTGGTCCTTCGCCGACCTCGAGGCCGCCGCCAGGGCCGTGCCCGACTTCGCCGGCCGCGTGGACGTGAACGACGCGCGCTTCCTCTCCCCCGACTCCATGATCGCCGAGGTCGTCGCCGCGGCGACCGTGAAGCCCACGACCGTGGGCGAGCTGCTGCAGTGCGTCTACGCCTCGCTCGCGCAGTGCTATGCGGAGACGATCCGCCGGCTCTCCCGGATCACGGGCAACGCCTACACGTCGGTGAACATCGTGGGCGGCGGGTCGAAGGACGGCTATCTCAACCACCTCACCGCCGCGGCCACGGGGCTCGACGTCTTCGCCGGCCCCACCGAAGGCACGGCGATCGGCAACCTCATCGTGCAGTTCATCGCCACCGGCGCCTGCGCCGATCTCGCCGCCGCGCGCGACCTCGTGCGGGCGAG
>CAVEDG010000185.1:0-4044 GCA_963614205.1 bacterium
TCGTGCCCGTCACGACGACAATCTTGTCCGGCGTGCAGACTTTGTTCCACTGATCGACCCAATCGAACACCTTGGCGTTCGCGAATTTCGGCGTCTTGGCCATGTCTTTTGTGCTCCTTAGTGTGTACCGGGCACAGCCCGGCGAAAAAGTTGGCGTATAGTATAGTGTTTTACGGCGTTTTTCGCAAGTCCAAACGTAATAGGCTCGTCTTGTCCGCTAGCGCAGGATGATCGTGGTGGCGTTGGGGCGGTAGAGGCGCAGCTGCGTGCCGTCGCGGCCGAAGTCGAGTTTCCAGTTGCCCTGCGGCAGGCCCGTGAGGCGCGTGAGAAGCGCGGCGAGATCGCCCGTGAAGCCGCTCGTGGCTTCGGCGATCACGTAGATGCGGCCGCCCGAGGGCAGGCTCTCCGCGTTCACGCACGCGATCTCCGTCACGGCCGAGAGGTCGATCGCGCCCGTCACCGTGAGGTGGCTGCCCGCGAGCGCGGCCGCCAGATCGACCGTCCACGTGCCCGTGGGCTTGAGCGCGCCGCACGTCACCGCGCCCACGCCCGCCAGATCCGCCACCGTCTGCACGGCGGCGCCCATCGCCAGCGAGGAACCCGCCGCGACCGTGAGCGCCGTGTCCGACGCCAGCAGCCCCGCATTCGACGCATTGGCAAACTGCGTGAAGCGCGAACCGTCGCCCGGATCCACCGGAGCCTCGTAGTCGGAGACGTTGTCGGAGTTGCGGCCCTGCCAGTCCACGTAGAAGCCGAGCGTGTTGGCCTTCACGGTCAGGCTGCCCGCCGTGCCATCCGAGGTGCTCGGGCCCGCGCCGCCCGTGCCCTGGCCAAAACGCGCCTCGATGCGGTGTGCGCCCGGCGCCACCGTCACGGTCGCCTTGCTCGGCGTGCTCCAGCTGTCGTCCGAAAGCACGAGCGTGCCGTCGATCCAGAGGCGCACCCTGTCGTCGAAGTGCTCGATGAACGTCCACTTCGCGTCCGCGCCCGTGTTGTTCCACACGTAGCCCGTGTAGACGGCCGTGACATCACTCGACCAGCCCGCCTGCGAATTGACCTTGGCGAAATCGAGCACCGTCGCCGTCATGGGATTCTCTCCCGTCCAGTTCGCGTTCCCGCTCAGCATGCCGAACCAGAGCCCCGGCTTGTTGCCCACGAGCGTGGCCGCGCCCGTGCCCGTGAACGAACGGCACGGCAACGGCGTGGCCGCCAGCAGCGTGCCGCCCTTCACGACGACCGCCGCGCCCGTGGGGCAGGAACCCTCCGCCATGAAGGCGAGCGTGCCCTCCTCGACCGTGACCGTGCCGCCGAAGGTGTTCGCCGCCGTGAGGTTCACCCGCCCCGGACCCGTCTTCGTGAGGCCGCCCGTCTTCGCGTTCTCCGCGAGCGTGACCGTGCACGCATAGACGTTCGTGTAGCCGCCGCCCGACACCGTGACCTTCGGCGCCGCGGTGTAGCCCGAGCCCGGGCTCGTCACCTTGATGCCCGTGACGCGGCGCGTCTTCGAGTCGTAGAGCGCCACCGCAGAGGCCCCGAAGCCGTCGCCGCCGGAGATCGTCACGTACGGCGCGCCGATGTAGCCCGCCTTGTCGAGCAGGGCCTTCGGCGCCGCAATCGCGCCAATGCCCTTTCCGGTCGGCGCGCGCAGCGGCTGGTTCACCGTGAGCACGTGGTCCGCGTTCGTGACGTCGAACGTGACGCCGCCCGCGTAGACCGTCACGGCCGTCGGCATCTTGTTCGTGCTGCCCGAAAAGAGCGTCATCGACTTCGGCGCCTGGAACACGCCGCCGTCGAAGTTGAGATACGCCTTCATCGCCGGCAGCAGATGCCACGTGCTCGCCGAGTCGTAGCTGCCGCGCGAACTCAGCGGCCCGCTCGAAAGCAGCGCCCCGTCGTTGACGTTGATCGTGGCCGTGTGGTACGGGCGATTGCAGAACCAGTGCGTCTGATTGGGGCTCAGAAACGCCTTCGCGTTCGCGCCGTCGAGCGTGAAGGACGATTCCGTGGGAAGCGAATTCGTGTTGTCGGTCTCGCCCATCGCGAGAAAGCCGCCACTTCCGAGAATCTCGAACGTGCCGCCGTCGTTGTAGTACGACCCCGAGCCGCCGCGGCTGAAGCCGAAGCGTCCTGACGAGACCTTGCCCACGTAGCGGAACGTGCCGCCATGCTGCGCCATCACGCCGCGCGCCTTACTGCTGGCGTCGCCGCCCAGCGTGCCGTAGCCCCACCACTCGAGGTCGCCGCCGTTGAGCTCGTAGTAGCCGTAGCCGTAGTCGCCGATGCGGATGTCGTTCGCGGCGCCGCCCTGGTTCTCCACGTGGCCGCCGTTCTGGATCACCGCGCCCTGCACCTCGCTCTGTTGCGTCCAGCTGCCGGAACTCACCAGAATGCGGTGGCGCACCGTGGCGCCGGGTTCGATCGTGAGCAGCGCCTTGCCGCCATCGCTGCAGCCCACGCGCAGCGCCGACGTGCTCTTGTTGATCGTGCAGTCCTGGTCTACGGCGAGCGTCGCGCCGGCGCACACCTTGAGCTCGGCGAGTTCGCCGCGGCTCTGCGACGCGCCCACGGACACGTTGTAGCCGTTGTTCGTCATCTGCACGTAGAGCGCCGCGTTGTTCGTCAGCACGAGCGCGCTCGTGCCGCGCACATGCACGTTGTTCTGCACCTCCGTCACCGTCGTGCCGTCCACGCGCAGTTCGCCGTTGTAGACCGACAGCTGGCCATCCGCGAGCGTGAGCGGCTGCGTCACCGTGAGCCGCCCCTTCCCGTATTTCGAGAAGCCGCCCCTCGGAAGCGCATGCGCCTCCGTGAACGCGGCCTCCACGGTGTCCGGAACCTCCAGACCGAGATACGACCCGCGCACGCGCAGCGCGCCAACGCCCATCAGCGCCGCCACGTCGCTTTCCGCCCACGCACCCGTGCCGTAGGGCAGAATGAGCGTGCCGTTCGTGACGACGAGCCGCGCGGCGTCGTCGTAGCCCGGCAGCGCGCCCTTCGAGGCCGCATAGAGGTCGCCGCCCTGCACCCACGTGCCGCCCGTGTAGTCGTTCGCGTCGTTGAGCAGCGACACGCGGCAGCCGCTCCCGCAGACGCTCCGCAGTCGGCCCGCCCCCGTCACCTTGCCCGCCAGCGTGCCGTAGGTCTGAGACCAATCGTCCACTTCGGCCTTGACGTCGACCGTGCCGCCCGCGAGCGTGACCGGGCCCGTGATCCGGTTCTGCGACGAACTGCCGCTGCGGAACCGCAGCGTCGCGCCCTCCCGCAGATTGATCGCCCACGTGATCGGCTGCGTCATCTTGTAGAAGTCGAGCACCGCGCCCTCGTAGACGTCGAAGAGGTTCTCCGAGCCGCCCGCATACGTCGTGGAGGCCTCGCTCGACCAGTAGCCTTCCTTCACGTCGATGCGCACGGGGCCACCCTCGGTCACGTTGACGCTCGTGAGGCACACCATGTTGCCGCCGACCTTCTCGACGTTGTGGCCGTTCATCGTGAACGTCGCCTTGGTGGCGTCTTCGCCCGTGCGGAGATCCCAGCGGCCCTTGGACCCGCTCGTCGTTCCCTCTATGCCGCCGCCGAACGTGACGTCGCCCGCGAGTTCGGCCGACTGCAGCGCGTTGAACTGGCTGTTCTCCGTCGCGTTCACGATCGCGCCCTTTCCGTCCGGACCCGAACCGCTCACCACGACCTTGCGCGCGCCAAGCTTGACGCCCTGGTTCGTGGCGGCCGGCACGCCCACGTCGAGCGCCGCGCCCGATGCGATCGTCATCGTCCCCATGGCGGGCAGAGGCGTGGGCATCATGCCGAGGCGCAGCGTGCCTTCCGACACGCGCACGTCGCCGGTGAACGCGGTGTTGGTCGAGACGAGGGTCATCCGCCCCGCGCCCGTCTTCTCGAACGTGCCCGCGCCCACAAGCACGGTGGCGAACGTCTCGTCCTCCTGCGCGGTGGCCACGGCGAGCGTGCCCGCGTTCACCGTCGCGGTCTTCACGCCCGTGAGGCCGCCCGTGAACGCGGCGCGCCCGGCGCCGTTCTTCAGCAGTGCGC
>CAVEDG010000186.1:0-4043 GCA_963614205.1 bacterium
GTGCCGACGTTCACGTGCGGCTTGCCGCCGCGATCGAATGTTTCCTTAGCCATTTTGTTGACTCCTGTGAGTTGTTTCTTCTGTGTTCGTCTCTGGAGCCACCTAGCGGAATCGAACCGCCGACCTCATCCTTACCAAGGATGTGCTCTACCTACTGAGCTAAAGTGGCTTTTTGAGACAAGCCCGAATAGTATACCGAAAATGACGCGAAAGCGCAAGGGGGTAGAGCAAAGATTTTCACTTTTCCCGTTTTACTTCCATTCGGGCGACGTCTCGAAGTCGGGCACGTAGGTGGCGAGCACCCTGCAGATGTGCGCGACCTTCTCGTCGCGCTCGTCGCTGTCGCCCTTGTCGCGCCGCGCCGCGTCGTAGATCTTGCGGAACGCGCGCACGTACTCGTCCTTCTCGATGCGCCCCGCGAGCGCGCGGCTGAAGTAGGCCTCGTCATGGCCCAGCAGCCGCACGAACAGCGCCGTGCGCCGCCAATCGGGCATGAGCGCGATGAGTTCGTCGAGCCGCTTGCCCTGCACGGCCTCGTTCCCCGCCTTGCGCGCCTCGTCGATCAGCTCCACGTAGACGTCCATGTAGTCCGGCACGAGCGAGACGAGCGCGCGCCGGTCGCTCTCCGCGTCCACGAGGCGACCTTCCGCAACGGCGCGGTCGATGCGCTCGCCGAAGACGGCGATGCAGCGCCGCGCGCCGCGCACGTGCTCGCGCAGCCGCGCGTCATCGAGCTTCTTCTGCAGCGCGGCCACCTTCTCGCCATCCGGCGGCTCCGGCAGTTTCGCCGGCGGCCACGTCACGGCCACCACGGCGTTCGTCTCCGGCGCCCCGGTCGTTTCGCCGGTCTCCGCCTCGGCGTCGCCCTCGTCCGCTGCGGTGTCATCCTCCACGCCGGCTTCGGCGCGCGCCCGCGCGAGATGCCCGGATTCCTCAAGCGCGAGCATGCGCTCCGCCCGCTGCAGGGCGACCATCTCGGCCCGGCTCAGGCTCGCCCGGCTGTAGAGGCGCAACTTGCGGTCGCGCTCGGCGGCCGCGTTCGCCTCGGCCTCCTTGCGCTCGTTCTCGCTCTTCTCGGCCGCCGCCTTCACAATGGCCTGCGCCGCCAGCGTCTCGTCGCGTTTCGCCTCGGCCGTCTTCCGCTCGGCCTCCGCGCGCTTGAGGGCAAGTTCCTCCACCTTGGCCTTCGCCTCGGACGCCGCCTTCGCCGCCTCGGCCTTGGCCTTCTCCGCATTGGCCTGCTTCGTGGCCGCCTCGGCCGCCGCCTTCTCCGCATTGGCCTGCTCCGTGGCCGCCTCGGCCGCCACCTTCTCCTTATCCTTGAGTTCGGCGGCCTTATTCGTCCGATCAAGCTCCGCCTTCTTCGCGTCCGCCTCGGCCTTGGCCGTCTTGTTCGTGATCTCGACCTGCGCCGTCTTCTCCGCTGCGATTTTCAGCTCGGCCTCGGCCTTCTTCGCGTCTTCGGCCTTCGCCTTCAACCGCAGCTCGGCCTCGGCCTTCTTCAGCTCGGCCTGGCGCGTGCGCTGCGTCATGTCGAAGACGTAGTATCCGCCGCCCACGCAGCCCAGCGCCACCAGCGCGATGATCAGTCCCTTCATGGCACAATCCGCATTTACACGATCAGCCGCGCGCACCCTGCAGATTCCGCACGGCGCGCTTGAAGCCTTCGGCGGAGCGGGCGATGATCTTCTCGTCCACGCTGCAGGAGAGGCGCACGTAGCCGGCCATGCCGAAGCCGCGGCCGGGCACGGCGAGGATGAGCTCCTTCTGCAGGGCGTCCACGAAGGCGAGATCGTCGCCGCCCGGCGCCTTGGGGAAGAAGTAGAACGCGCCGCGCGGCATCACGAACTCCACGCCCGCGTCGGCGAGCACCTTGGCCATGAGACGGCGGCGGCGGTCGTAGATCTCGAGATCCACGGTCTGGTCGAGCAGCTGCGCGGCGAGGCGCTGGCCGATTACGGGTGAGTTGACGAAGCCGAGCGTGCGGTTCGTGAGCGTGACGGCGTTCACGAGCGTGGCGCCGTCCGGCATCGCCGGATTCACGGCCACGTAGCCCACGCGCTCGCCCGCGAGCGAAAGCGTCTTCGAGAAGGAACCGAGCACCACGGCGTAGGGCGTGAGCGGCATCACGGGCGGCACCACCGCGCCATCGTAGGCGAACGCGCGATAGGGCTCGTCGCTCAGGAGGTAGAGCGGCCGCGCCGCGTCGCCGTCGGCCGCCACGCGCCTGGCGTTGACCTCGTTGACGATCGCCGCGAGGCGCTTGAGATCCTCTTCGGCGTAGATGCAGCCCGTGGGGTTGTTCGGCGAGTTGATGAGGAACGCGCGCGTCTTCGGCGTCACGGCCGCGGCCATCGCGTCGAAGTCCGGGCGGAAGCCTTCATCCGGCTTGGCGTCGATCGCCTTGAGCACGCCGCCGAAGTGGCCGCAGTAGCTGGCGTATTCCACGAAGTAGGGCGCGGGGCAGATGATCTCGTCACCGGGTTCCACCACGGCGCGGAAGAAGCTCACGAGCGCGCCGGCCGCACCCACCGTCATCACGATGTTGCCGGCCTTGACGTCGGCCTGCTGCTGCTGGGCGAGGTAGCCCGCGATCGCCTCGCGCACCTCGGGGATGCCGGCGTTCGGGCAATAGCCGAGTCCGAGCGGCTCGACGGCCTTGACCGCCAGCGCCTCCAGCACGGCCTTCGCCTTGGCCGGCGGCGGCACGTCCGGATTGCCGAGCGAGAAATCGCACACCGCGTCCGCACCGTGCTGCTTCTTGAGTTCGATGCCCTTTTCGAACATCTTGCGGATCCACGACGACCCCGTCATGGACTTCAGAATCTGAGTCGTAACCGTTTGCATGGCGAGTAGTATATCACATTGCCCATGACTTGCCCATCACTAGCGCAGGAAGATGGTCGTGCCGATGGCGGTGCGCACCTTCACGCAGCCGTCTTCCACCACCACCGAGGAGGCAGCCGAGGCGCCCTTGAGCGTCCATGTGGTTCCGTCGGCCACGGTGGCGTCGCCCGAAACGGTGAAGAGCGTGAGCGAGGCCGGCAGCTGCGCCGGTGCATCCACGAGCTCGACCGTCACGCTGCCGTCCGCGCGGAAGTCCGCAAGCGGCACGGGCGCGGCCTGGTTGAAGCTCGCCTTGAGCGTGCCGCCGCTGCGCAGCCACAGGGCGTCGATCGCGGTGGGCTGCGCGGCGGCGAGGTCGAGCGTACCGCCCGCGCCCACGGCGAGCGTGCCCTTCACCGTGCCGGCGGCCGCGAGCCGCTGGCCGTTCTTCAGCGTGAACGGCGCCATCTCGGCGACAGGCAGCACGAGCGACGCATCCGCGGCGACTGTGAGGTTTGTCGCGCTCAGGCCCTGGCGGCCGGTGGCAAAGCCCGTGGCCACGCCGCGCGAGGCCGGCGGCACGTCGAAGCGATCCGTCCAGCCGTCGAGCAGCGCCGTCTTCTCCGCGTTCGACAGCACGTGGTCGTAGAGGCGAAACGCCGCGATGTCGCCGATGAAGAAGTTCCCCCCGTTCACCGCGCCGATGAGCACGCGCATCGCCTCGCGCGGCGTGGCGGTCAAGCACTTCTGCACCGCGTACGGCGTGCCCACGCCATCGACCTGAATGGTGATGTCGCCCTTGTCCGTGTCGAACGTGGCGATGAGGATGTGCGGTTCGCCATCGTTGAGATCCCAGGCGCGGCTCACCACGTTCTTGTCGGAGTTGTAGGCGTTCTTCCCGCCGTAGCCGGCGATGAGGCGCCCCTGCTCGTTCCAGAACGTCACGCCCCAGTCGGCGCGCGTCGCGCTGGGCAGTTCCGCGCCAAAGAGGCCGCAGCCCTCGTAGAAGTTGCGCGTTCCACTGGGCTTCGCGGTCATCGCGGTGCGGAACACCATCGCCACCGACCAGGCCGTCTGCCCCGAAACGGGCGAATCGTCGGCGGCAACGCCCAGCGCATTGCGGCCGGAGAAGCGCACGGCGGGCCGGCCCTTGAAGGCGTTCTTCACGAACGTCGGCGCCTGGACGCCCCCGTTCGTCTGCGTGGTGAGGTCGCTGC